>NZ_PSLQ01000031.1:2644-30313 GCF_040289685.1 Pyrinomonas sp. | reverse complement strand
TCCTGCGGCCCCGCCGCCTGCCCGCTGACGGCGAAGCCACATAAAGCGCTAACGCGACCATCTCGATCGGTCCAGCAACGCTCTTTTCCGCCGCCTCGAATCCTTGACTGCCGAGAGCTTCTAACAGCCGACTTTCATGCGCTCCTGATCGAGAACCTTCGTCCGGCAATCTGACGGGTTCATCTCCCTTGCGCTCGATGATAAACTCTTTCTCGCTCGGTCGATTTCTCTCGACAATCCGGATTGAGCGAGCATGGAGATTTTCATTTACCGTCCTAACGCTGAGCGCGTCGAAGAGGGTTTTACCGCCGAACAATTGCCATCGCTGCTTCAAGACCGGTCGCTCGTCCTCTGGATCGACATGGAACGCCCGACGCTTGACGATGATCGCCTGCTGCTCGATGTCTTCAAGTTCCACCCGCTGACGGTGGAAGATTGCCGTATGGATCGGCACCACCCGAAGGTCGAAGAGTTTCCCGAATACCTCTTCTTCATCGTTCATGGCATACGCACCAACACGACGCCAGAACGCTTCAATACGGTGGAAGTCGATGGCTACCTAGGGCCTAATTTCGTCATCACCTACCATCACGAACCGTTTCCCGCCATCGACTACGTCAAACAGCTCATACGTACCACTCCCGTCCCTTGCCAACGCGGCGCAGCTTTCTTGCTGCATCACATCCTCGATCGCATCGTTGATGAATATCTGCCGGTGCTCGATGATTTCGATGACCGGATCAACAAACTCGAAGAATCGATCTTTTCGACGAAGCGCCCGAACAACCGCATCCTCGAGGAGATTTTGAGCCTCAAACGCAGCATCCTGAGGCTGCGGCGCATCTCGTCGAAGCAACTGGAGATACTTTATCGCATGAGCCACGGCGAATTCCGTTTGATTCCCGATCCGGCGCTTCCTTTCTTCCGCGACATTTACGATCATTTGGTGCGTATTGCCGACCTCGCCGAAAACTATCGCGACCTGATCACCGGCGCGCTCGAAGCCTACCTCTCCGTCGTCTCCAACCGTTTAAACGAGATCATGAAGGTTCTGACGATCTTCTCGGCCATCATGCTGCCGCTGACCTTCATCGCTGGCGTCTATGGCATGAATTTCGAGAACATGCCGGAGCTTCGCACCAAATATGGGTACTTCGTCGTTTGGGGCGTGATGATCTTCGTCGCGCTGCTGCTGCTCTTCATCTTCTGGCGGAAGGGCTGGATCGGAAGCGGCGAAGGCTGATTCAGCGCGCGATGCGACGTACACCTGCACAACGATCCAACGCCTCTCGACGCCAATCCGGCGCGACCATCTTTCCCGGCCATGTTTGTGCATGAGGACGCTTCGTTCCGGATTCGAAACGCGAAAGGAGCCATCGAAGACGATCAAAACGGACCCAACGCTCGCCGACCTTCAATCGTCCATCTTGAAGATCGTATGCGGATCGTCTTCGTGTCTGATCTCATCGACGGGTTCGCGCCGTCCTTCGCCCATGTATAGCCTGTTCGGGCAGTTGATGACGATGCCCGGAACGTGACCGATGTTGCGGTAGGCGTGGACCACACCGGGCGGGATCAGCACAGCCTTGGGGTTGTCTTCACCGACGAAGAGCGTCATCATCATCCCGAAACTCGGCGAATCCTTTCGATTGTCCCATAGGCGCAGCTTGAAGTTCGATGGGCCGATGAAGCAGAAGAGATCGGCTTGATCGCGGTGCTCGTGCGGACCGCGCGTCACGTGCGGCTGGGTCGCAGAAATGTAAGCCATGCGCGGATGGAATTCCGCAGCCAGTTCGTCGTGTCGGAAAAGCTCTGCGAGCCAGCCGCGTTCGTCAACGAACTTGCGCAGATCGCGGACGATGACCCCTTCGATGATGCCGCGTTTGAACTCAGAGACGATCTCAAAGTTCGACGCCACTTGCGACCTCCTTCCTCGCTTGCTCTGCGCCGAGATCGAGCTTGTTCGCTCCCGTCTGGGCCACCAGATTCGAGGCGCGCAACAGGCTATCGAACGTCCCGGCATCGGTCCACCAACCTTCGAGTTCGTCCCAGGTCATCTCGCCGCGCTCGATGTATATGTTGTTGACGTCCGTGATCTCCAGTTCGCCACGAGCCGAAGGCTTCAGCGTCTTGATGATGTTGAAGACATCAGCGTCATACATGTATATGCCGATGACGGCGTAATCCGACTTCGGCTCTTTCGGCTTCTCTTCGATGCGCACGATGCGCGGCCCGTCCAGTTCCGGCACGCCGAAACGTTGCGGGTCAGAAACTCTCTTGAGCAAGATCTTCGCTCCGCCCCCCTGATGACGGAAAGCGCGCACAGCACGACAGATGTTCCCCTCGATGATGTTGTCGCCTAGAATCACGCAGACCGGATCGCCGTCGGCAAAGTCTTCCGCCAGCGACAGAGCCTCGGCGATCCCGCCCTCGCCCTCTTGATAAGTGTAGTTGAGATGTTTGAGGCCAAACGCTTTGCCGTTGCCAAGCAATTTGAGAAAGTCGCCCGCCGAATTCCCACCTGTCACGATCAAGATGTCCGTGATCCCGGCGTTGACGAGCGTTTGAATCGGATAGTAGATCATCGGCTGGTTGTACACGGGCAGAAGGTGCTTGTTCGTCACCTTCGTGAGCGGATACAGCCGCGTGCCCAAACCGCCTGCTAAAACCACTCCTTTCACTCGCTTTCCTCCCCGGCAAATTCAACGAAGATTTAAAGCTTTACATACTACTGCAGAAACGCCCCGCGCGCCAACACGAAAGCGGTGTCTGCGAAGACTCGCGCAGCCAATCCACCTCGCGCTCGACGGAAGCGGAGAATCCGTCGCTCTGCTTCAACGCTGCCACTCGCCTTCCGCATAAACCGGCACAGCGGTCGGCACAGGCAACTCAAGCGCGCTCCATTCTGCGGCGCGCCCTTTGAAAGGCTGCCGAGAGTCCCGCACGCACTTGTGTTAGTCATCTCAAAGATCGCTCTCGCGATGCCACGCGCATCTTCAGTCGATGAATTTTTCGAACCACAGCTCCAGCATCAGCAACGTCCACAGCTGATGCGAATGGTCACGGCGTCCGCTCACATGCTCGGCGACGAATCGCCTCACCGTTTCGGGTTTGAACAATCCGCGTTTCAGCGCTTTTTCTGAAAGCACGGTCTCCTCCAGAAACGGACGCAACTCGCCGCGGAACCAATGGCTCAACGGCACGCCGAACCCCATTTTTCGTCGCTGTAGATTCTCTTCCGGCAAGAGGCGTCCGAGCACGCGCTTGAGCAGATATTTCGTCGTCAATCGTCGCAGCTTGAGCTCTTCCGGCAAACTCGCGGCGAATTCGATCACGTGATGATCGAGAAAAGGCGAGCGCGCCTCCAACGAAACGGCCATCGTCGCGATATCGACTTTGACCAGAAGATCGTTCGGCAAATAGGTCATCGTATCGGCGAAGAGCGCGGCATCAACCACCCCTGAGCCGTTCCGAAACCACGGCGCGATGAACTCGCTCGAAGCGCGTCCTGCTACCTGTTGATGGAACATGTCCGAATAGAGCGCCCGTTTAGCTTCGCCGTCGAAAACGCTCACCCATCGCACGTATCGTTCAACAGTCGGCAAAGAGGCGGCGGTGACGAAACGTTTGAGATCGCGCGCGCGGCTCCTTCTTCGTTCGGAAGATGGGAGAAGAGCGATCGCCGGTTCGATCAGCCACCGACGTAGCGTTTGCGGGATCCTCCCGTAAGCTTCAGCTAGACGCATCGCCGCGTAGCGCTCGTAACCGGCAAAGCACTCGTCGCCGCCGTCGCCATTCAACGCGACTGTGACGTGACGGCGCGTCTCGCGAGCGACGTAGTAAGTCGGAATCGCCGAAGAATCGGCGTAAGGTTCGCCGTAGTGTTCGACCAGCGTCGGCAGGACCTCGAGCGCGCTCGGACGGACGATGAACTCATGATGGTCCGCCCCGACATGTCGCGCGACGCGACGCGCGTGCTCCAGTTCGCTGAAATCCTCTTCCTCGAAACCGATGGAGAAGGTTTTGACCGGGCCGCTCGACTCTTCGCTCATCAAAGCGACCACGGCGCTCGAATCTATGCCGCCAGAAAGAAAAGCGCCGAGCGGCACTTCCGAAATCAGACGGACCCGAACCGCTTCGCGCAAGATCTCGACGGCGCGCTCGCCCGCCTCTTCTTCGCTGATCTTCACCTTCTTCGTGAAATCCAGATGCCAGTAACGTTCGAGCTTGATCTCGCCATCGCGTGTGAAGCGTAGAGTGTGCGCCGGTTCCAATTTCCTTATCGCGCGATAAGCGGTCAGCGGCGCGGGCACGCACATGAACGAAAGGTAGTGGTGGATCGCTTCTGGGTTGACCTCGCGACTCACATCCGGATGCAAAAGGAGCGCTTTGAACTCCGAAGCGAAGATCAGCTTTCCGTTTACATGCGCGTAAAGGAGCGGTTTTTTGCCCGCTCGATCGCGCGCCAGGAAAAGCTCCTGTTTCTTCTCGTCCCAAATGGCGAAGGCGAACATCCCGCGCAAGCGCTTTGGGCAGTCCGTTCCATACTGTTCATACGCATGAACGATGGCTTCGGTATCGCTGTTGGTGTAAAAGCGGTGGCCCAGCTTTTCGAGGTGCGCGCGCAGTTCGCGGTAGTTGTAGATCTCGCCGTTGAAGATGATCCAGATGGTCCGATCTTCGTTGTGAATCGGCTGCTGCCCGCCTTTGAGATCGATGATGGCGAGCCGTCGCATCGCGAGCCCAACGCCTTCGCGCACGTACTTGCCCTCTTCATCTGGACCGCGATGACGGATCGCATCGCACATGCTTGCGAGCACATGCTCATCTATCGCGCGCTTTTTGGAATCGACGATGCCGACGATGCCGCACATTCTCTTCTCGATCCGAACTTCAAAAAATCCGGTTTTTCAGCCGTATGATCTCGCCCCGATCAAAACTTCCGTTCGCCGTAGACCCTTACCGAGAAACTTCACCGCTCCCTGAATGTCTTCGTTGCAAAGCCCGTTCGGCAGCGCGGCGCGCGAGGATCGCTTCTCTGGCTCGCTCCGCCGCGCGATCGCGCTCTTCTGATTTCTCCTTGAGGAAGATGAAGCCAACGGCAGCGAAGATGAAGTAGAAGACGAGCAGTTGCGCGCGCTGCCGGTAAGCCGTCCCGACATTTCCTTGGAAGACAGAATAGGCGAGCGTCAACATCGCCGTAAAAATCAGTATCGGCAGCGTTTGGCGCAACCTGTAACGGATCGTGAACCATCCGCCGAGCAACACGAACGGGAAAGCCGACCACCAGATGACCATTTCCGGTAACGTGATGATCTGTCGAGGGCCTTCAACCTGCCATGGGAAAGGGGCGAAAAGCAAATAGACGACTCCGATGGGGATGACTTGAAGCGCGCCGGAGGTCGTCGAGACGTCAACGTCGGCGGCGAAACCGGAGCGCGCCGAACGCGCAAGATCCTCGCGACTTCGTTGTACCGCTTCCAGACTCCCGTAACTTTCGAACTGCTGGCCAGCCTGCCGCAGCACTCCGAGATAGGTCATCGCCAAGCCTATACAAACGACGATGGCAAACTGGCGGACGATGCTTCTGCCATCGAGTTCGCGCATGCCGACGATGAAAGAGCCGGCGATGGCCGCAACCAACATGTAGAATATGTAGAACCGCAAGCTGAAGATGCTAAACAGCGCGATGATGAGCACGAGCAGGTACTTGAGGCTCCATCGCTCTCCCAGCTTCAAAGTCGCCAGCATCGCCAGCGCAAGTGAAAAGACGACGGGGGCATCCTTCAACCCTTGCGATGACCAGAGGATGATCGAGGGGAAGAAGGCGAGGGCGAAAGCGGCAAGGCGCGCAACGCGCACGTTTCGAAAGATATGGTAGGCGCACAGATAGATTACGACAGCCGTCGCCGAGCCGATCACCGCGTTGATGAACTGAATGGCGAGGGGATTTCGCCCGACGATCGCGTAAACTGCGGCGACCAAGTAAAGCATCCCCCAGCCACCACCCGCGCTGAAGCGGTCTATCTCCGGCCTGAACTGGATCTCGCCTTGCCACAAGCGCAACAAAGCGTACCCGAAGCCGTCGTATGTGATCGCGTCGCCGCCGAAAAAATCTTGCAGTTGAGCAACGAAGATGATGGTCCCAATGGCGACCCGAAGCACGAGGCCAGCGGCAAACAATTGCAAAAGAAATCTTCGGTCGATCTCGACGCGATAGATGAAATAACCCGCCAGACAGGCAGCCCCAGCCCCGACCAACACGGCCGTCGAGCCATATTGCGGAACGAAGACGGAAACGCCCACGCCTGTGACGAGTAACAACAGAGCTAACAGCGCGTTCATGCTACCTCACGCACACTCGCCTTAAAATCTTCCGGCAAGTCGGGGCGAGTCCGGTACTCTATCAGAAACTTGTCCTCTTCTGTTAACGGTCTAACTGCTTTTGCTGGGACGCCAGCGATCAAGTGTTCTTCCTCGTGCAGCTTTCCGACGATCACTGAGCCGATTCCAACGATGCAACGAGAGGGTATTTGCCCTCCCGGCGCGACGCGTATCTCCGAACCGACGTAGCTGTAAGAACCGATCGTGATCGGTTGCGTCCGCTGTCGATTATGAGTCCACAAAGAGGAGTTGCGCCCGCCGAGAATCGTATGGGCCCCGATCTCCACACGATCGGTGAAATCTATTTTGTGCCCCGCAGTGATCACGCTCCCATCCCCGAGGCGGAAGATGGGTTCGGCGACGTTCACGATGTCGGGATCCGGGATAGAATTTATCTCATTCATACGAATTATCTCGGCATATCTTCCAATTGAAACTTCGTCCCCGCCACGGATGATATTTAGATGACCTATGCGCGCCCGCTCCCCAATCCGCACTTTTTTCACGCCGATGATGACGTTCAAATGTCCTATCTTTACGCCGTCCTCGATCTCGCATTGCTGGACATCAACTAGACTGAACCCGATCCGGACGCCTTCGCCTATTTTGTAACCGAACAGACGGCGATAAAAGAAGCGCTTCATTGGCATTGGCATCAATGCGCATATGACCATCATCAAGGTTCTTATCTTGCTTTTCACAGCTATATGCCTGAGCTTCATCCGAAGCGCACGCAAGCGGCGCGCGCCCAGTCTTCTCATTTACCGCACGCTTTTAAGCGCACCAGCAAGTCTGGCCGCGTGTTCCAGCAACGAATAATGCTTCAGGGCATGTTCCCGCCCGGCTCTTCCCATCCTTCTACGCAACTCCTCGTCTTCGATCAATCGGGCAAGCGCTTCATACCATTCATCTTCAGTCGTCGCGTTGAAGTGCGTCACCCCGGGTTCGCCTATTTCGGCACAAACACCTACAGGAGTGACAACATAGGGGATTCCGACGGACATGTACTGAATGGCCTTGAATCCTGATTTCCCCAGCGCCCATGCGTCAGCTACGATCGGGTACAAGCCGATGTCGAAAGATTGCAGATCGCTTAACTCGCGCTCCAAACTCCATGAACGGTTTTCCACGCTTACTCCCGGTAATTTTAATTCTCGTCGCCCTGAGCCGACTACTTTTAGATGAAAACGATAAGCCCGCGCAAGCTTCGCGAGAACGGGGAAGATAGATTCCAGATACGGGAAAGTTGAGTGGGTACCTATCCAACCTATCACGACCTCGCGACCGGTTTTTCTTGCTGCGGGACGAAAGATATCCGTATTGACGATGGTAGGTATCAAGATCGTGGGCCGCTTCTTGCCAGCCACATACTCTTCAATCGCCCTATTGCCGCAAACGACCAAACTAGCCCACTCGATCAGATCATCCGTTTTGCTGAACCATTTCAGCGCAGCCGCCAAGCGACCATAGGTTGGGCTAACGTATCTGACGTATGTCGCATCATCTAAGTCCAGCACCATCGGACGCTTGAAAGCATGCGTTGCGCACCACTCGATGAACGGCGGGCCGAACATCATCGCCTCCCGTTGAACGAGGAGCACATCGGCTCTGGCCATTTCCGCTAAATCCAGGATGCGTTTCGCGGTCGCCTTTAAAAGGGCGAGCGCGTTTTTCACCGCCGCCTTACGTTCGTATAGGGAAGCGAACGCCTGCGAGTCCAGGAAAGGAGCGATTACAAGCTCGATGCCATGAGGGCGCAAAGGCGCAACGTACTGCGCCAAACGGTAACGCGTCGCTGCGGCTTCAATCGGGTATGAAGCGAGTCCCAGAACCCTCATCGTTTGAAACGATCCGCTCGACTCCTCTTCCGCCCCGACGACAGCGGAAAAGTCGCGCGCGGCATTTCCCCGGCGGCGAGCATCTCATAAACGTCATAATACCTACGTCCGCCCACCTCTTGCAGATCGAAATACGCGCGTGCCACGCTCCGACAACGTTCCCTGACCTCAGGCTCCTCCACCAAGGCCAAAGCTCGATCTACTGCCCTCTCGTAAGAAGATTCGGTGAAATCGTCGAGAACCACTCCAACCCGCTCTCGTTCCACAATAAGATCCGTATCGCCAATGCCAGCGTTGGAAACGACCGGCAATCCAGCCGCCAAGTACTCGGGTATCTTCGTCGGCGAGGCGGCGATTTGCGAGAACGTGGGTTTACGAAAAGAGATACCCAAACTGGCCCGACACAAATGCCCCGGGATGTCACTCGGTTGCGCACTGGCTACCTCAAAATCTCGTTCAGCTACTCCTACGCTCCGAAGTACCTTTTTTACGTTCTCGGCTGATTCCTTGGTCAAGATCTGCAGTTTCGCCTCGGCCACCTTCCGCTTCAAAGCGAGGAAGAAACGGCCCATCTCCTCTAGCAGGTATAGACCCGTAACTGAACCAGCGTAAACTACCTTGAACTCCCCGCGCGCGTTCTCTTCAAGACCAACCTCGTACTTCGATAAATCCACGCAACAAGGGATGACGGTGATTTTGTCATTTGATACCCCTTTGTTCTGAATCAACCATTCGCGCAAACGCTCCGTCAGCACGATGACATGATCAGCTCGCCGAATACCCATTTCCTCGATTTTTTTCACCATTTTGAAGACCGCTCCGTCAACTGACCAAATGCCAGCATCGGCATACTCCTCCGCTAACAGACCGCGAATATCGAAGATGGTTTGGCACCGCGATCCCGCTCCAGATAGCAAAACCATAGCCATGGGCACGTGTGAACGAGCATGAATGACATCAATTGATCTTTGGCACGTCAATTGTACGACTTTTCTTGCGCCGGCGACGATATCAAAGATGGTCGCGGGCAAAGAAGGGCTTTTGTGATAGGGTAGAGAGATCCACTGAATTCCGATGGATCTCAGATGGTCTTTCCACTTTTTCACCTCGTCGCTGGTCCAATTCTCTTTTTCGTTAGGTTCAAACGTCATAAGATGAGGTTCAACGCCGCGACGCGCTAGCTCTCCTAAGTAGGGGACGACTTGCGTCTGCACGAGTGGCTCACGCAAACCGAAGTAACACACGTAAAGCGTCCTTAAACTCATCTTACCAGCCTCGCACAACAGATGGCGTTCTCGAAGCCAGTCTGTATTGCTGAGAAACGCATTTTACCTGAGCTTATCTAACAGCAACCCTCTCCCCTTTGCGCTTTCCGTTCGACAACCTATAAACCACCGCACGCCCCCAGCCGACGAAAGTCGCCAAGTCTATTGTCAAGATGATCGCGGCGACGCATAGAAATCGCTTTGGATTGAACGCCCCGATGATAGAAATCTCTTTCCTATGTCGCCATATGCTCCTCGCGACACGAGTCAGAATCCCTAAAAACAGCAAAGATAGCCACCAAGCGTGATGGAAGAAAGCTAAGAGCAAGACCACTGAACCGATCAGGTATTGACGCGCGATGCCGTAATGCCAATACCTTTGCCGTCCAGCCAAGACGTTATGGAAAGAATAGAGCGCGAACTTTTTGAATGTCTTTCGAAATGATGGTTGCAGTTGCCACCAAACGGTGGCCCGCGGCGCCCAGCCGATGCGCGCGCCGTTTCGTTCTATCCTCTCCATAAAGATTAGGTCCTCAGCGGCGCGCAAATCAGGGAACCCACCAGTCTCAGCCCAGATGCTCCGCCTGATTAAACACGAAGCGATTGAAGGACCGCGCACCAAGCCCTCTTTCGAAAGATGTTTTGGGGGAACGTAAGCCAAAGCGGCACAGCTTTTGAAGAAGCTATCCGTCACAGGCTCATAGTTGCCATAGACGACATCGAGATCTGGATTGAGACGGACAGCGCGAACCAACTCCGCTAACCAAGTCGGCTCCAGTTCTATTCCCGCATCCGTGAAAGCCAACCAATCGCACCTCGCAGCCCTAGCCCCAATGTTTCTCCCTCGTCCTGGAGTGGCCGGCCCAGCTTCGATGATCTTGAACCGGCGGTCATCGCCGATCGCCGCTCTCGCAAAAGCAACGGTTCTATCCTGCGATCCGCCATCTACAATGATCACCTCGAAAGGCTGGAAAGTCTGCAACTTGATAGATTCAACCAAGGCGCGGATGCTCTTCTCTTCGTTCCTTACCGGTATTACCAAAGAGACCTGCAAAAACGGTTGCTCGCTCCCAGCAATTCGAAACGCCAAAACTCTCCTCCTGATCAACGCGGCGACGCGCGCCGTCAATCTTAACCTACCTATAAAGCCCGAAGATACGACTCTTGATATTTGCCAATTATCTTCTCAATGATCAAATTATCCTCGACGAATCGACGCCCTTCAACACCCAAATTTGCTCTTAATCGAGAGTTTGTCGCCAGCTCCACCAACACGCTCGAAAGCGCCGCTGGATCCGCTTTGGGGACCATCATCCCATTCTCCCCGTGCCTGATGATATCCACTGCGCCGCTCACATCAGTGATAACCAGCGGCTTTCCCATCCACATCGCCTCCGCCATCACCTGACTGAAAGCTTCCTGCAAAGTAGGTTGTACGACCGCGTCGACGATCGCCATGATTTTTATGGCATCTTTCCTCCAACCGAGAAACCGAACTTTCTCCTGCAACGAGCGCGCCTCGACTTCCCTTTCCAATACCGATCGTTCCGGCCCCTCTCCGACCACCACCCAGAAGAGTTGAGGTATGCGCTCCCGCACCTGCGAAATCGCTTCTAGAAGGAAGCGGTGTCCCTTCTCCTCATGCAATCTAGCGAACGTTCCCACCACGAACCTCCCTTCCAAACCCAGTGCCTCTCGCGCTTTGGCTGCTTCCTCGGCGTCCGGCAGGTGATACTTTTGTGGGTCGAAACCGTAATAAACGATGTCGACTTTGCTCGGATCTACTCCCTGTCGGTTCACCAAAATATCAAATATATATTTGGATGGAACGATGATGCGAGCGGCAGCGTCGTTGACGACTCCCTCTACCTTCAAGTAAACGCTTCTTTTCATCCCAGAAGACAGCCTGTAAATGGCATCCGAATAGTGCCGCCCGACAATGAGTTTGGTCTGAGAGCGCATCCTAGTCGCGAGCCAGCCTATCACAGCTTGGTCGTAATGGTGTGTATGGACGATGTCTGCATCCCAAATTTGGAGAATGCGCGCGAGTGCGCGCGCAACATGTAGGAAATGCCGCCTTCCCCTTGATGGAACCACCCACAACGGAAAATCTTCAGCATAGGACGGGGATTGGATGTTGCTTTTCGGCTCGCTCAAGCATAAGCCGACCTCGAACGAGTCTTTGTCTATATGGCGAATGATGTTGTCGATAAAATCAAATCGGTTTATTACGTCTGTAAAGTGCAGAACTTTGACCCGGACTTTTTTCCTGACCTCAAACATGTCTTTGTAATTGTTTGCGTGCGAAATATCAGTTTTAACGGACGATCTCCGCTGAGATGATCAGAGAGTTGCTGGGCGTGCCGACCGTTGAACGGGCATAAGCGGTTTCTGCTGGATGCCCTAACCACGGTGACATCACTGTGCCCTTCGCCTAAGCATCCTGAAACGTCGAAACGCTCGTGATATGCATAACGACCTATCTGGTTTATCAAATCATCATGCCCTCTAGGCATCGGCAAAACCGAGGATGAAAATCATCGATTGACCTTTTCGGCGGGGAAACACTCCACGTCGAATAAACCGGCTTGGCTTTCAAACCACCGGCGATCAACGGGCTGTGCGCGCCAAAAGGTCCTGAAACCATATTCTTCAAGCAAGTCGAAAACTTCGGTGAGCGTCGTTCCAGAATTCGCTATTGCCGCTGGATGTAGACTCAAGAACAGAACGGGCCGATACTCTTCGATTACACCCCGTGCGCCTTTCAGCAAGGCGAGTTCTGCCCCTTCTACGTCGATCTTCATTAAATCCGCCCGTGCGCCCAACTCTTTCGCCATCGCATCGACTGTGGATGCCGATACTGTGATTCCGCCAATGTGGCGCGTCTGCCTGATAAGACTATCTGCGTTCGAAGACTCGTTGCCAGTCACGTAAAAGATCGCTTCGCCAACTCGGTCACAGAGCGCTTCGGGTCGCACAAAGACGTTCATCGCTTCGTTCATCGAAACCACTTCTGCTAAAACTTCCCTTACGGATGGCATCGGCTCAAAAGCCAATACACGCCCGTTTGGCCCGACAAATCGGCTAGCGATGACCGAGAACAATCCGAAATGCGCACCGCAGTCCCAGAATGTGTTTCCGGCTTTCAAATTCTGCTTCAAAAACTGGAACAAGGCCGGCTCGTAATCAGCCTGATAATAGCGCACATGACGCACTGGTAACCGGAGACTGTGTCCACCATAGGTCCGCCGGATTCCACGCCGAAAAGTCATGCGATCAACCAGTCCGTAAACGATCGCTCGCAGTGGGTTCTTCATGATTAATCACCTTCAACACTTCCTGCACGGTTATTGATAGCATTTGCCGGCAGGGGATCTCTTTGCACCGGTCCCAATCACATTCGGCCTCGCATTCAGCGTCTCTGCCAAAAACAACTCTCGCCATCGGGTAAGCGGCGGCGTGCTCTGGACGTCGCGCGCGAAACAGCCCGATTATCGGTTTGTGGAGAGCGCCAGCGATGTGGAACGGTCCGCTATCCGTCGTCACGACCAGTTCGGCTCGCTCTATCACCGCGAGCAACTCCTTGACGCTCAGTCTTCCGGTAGAATCGAGTAGATACGGTGGCAAATCCTGACGAACCGCGCTCCGGACTTCAGGACCACCGATCAATAGCGTCCTGACTCCTCGCTCATGAAAGAGCGTCCGCGCAAGGAGAGCTGCACGATCGAGCGGCCACCATTGACGCTTCTCGCTTCCGAAAGGGTGCATGACGACGTACCTATCGCCTTCGTATAGTCCCAAGGCGTGGATTTTCTCCACCGCAGACCTTCGTGCCTCATCCGCCACCCAGAGCGTGGGGCTGACTGCCTTCACTTCGTGCCCTAAGCACCTCAGCGCTCCGAGCCTCTCCTTTGGCCCCCAACTGCGCGGCGAGCCAATGGAATAGCAATGTGTTAAGCAAGGCGCGAGCGGATGCTCCTTGACGCCGACGCGGATGGGTATCCCTATCTTTGCAAACAGATGGGCGAATTGGTCTCCCAGAAGAATAATCGCCAAATCGAATTCACGGCGACGCAGTTCATCAGCCAAAACAGCCAACTCGCGTCGTTGCCGTAAAGTAAAAGGGATCGCCTCTGCTTCCAAGATGTCGTCGAGATACGGGCATGCAGCTAGGAGTTCCACATTGCGCCGCCGACCGAGCAGAGTTATTCGCGCCTCAGGCCAAAGACGCCGCGCTTCAACGATGACGGGAGTACACATCACCGAATCGCCGAGAAGGCCGGTCAAAACCAGCAATACCTTCTTCGGCATTTCCTGAAGCGATGGTTCTGTTTTCTGAAAACGGCACAACGAGCACCACTTGCCTACTATCCACTGACGAGCTCGGTACTGTGCAGCGTAAAGCGCAGAAACCGGTTTCACCGCCGATCAGGTCCTTTGCCTTCGTTGAGAAATCATGTTGCACAACCATGTAACTCGTTCGTTTCGCCGCCAATTAGGTCCTTTGCCTTCTCTCCCTCATAATCTGACGACGGTTAGCTAAAGGTGCGGGCGGACTATGTGGTGCCGTCACCTCTGCGATCAACCAACGTCGCCGGTTCTCGCGATCACGCAGATAGCCTAATTTGATCGTTTCCGCCTCGGTTTTCACCAAGATATCACCGAAAGAAACCAAGTCGAATTCGTGAAGATGCTCGTTTGACTCCCAATGGCCATGTGGTGTGGTAATCAGCAACGTTCCTCCAGGCTTCAACAACGAGAGACAATGCCGAACCACTTGTTTGGGGCGCCGCACATGTTCGAGCACCTCTGTCATCACGATCCAATCAAATCTCCTATCCGGACGGTAACCTTCAATGAACGCCTGCACGATCTCCACGTTCGGGAGTTTCAAACCCTCCAGCTCCCGAAGCGAAAGGGAAGAGACATCTAACGCGACAATCAAGTCCGCTTGAGAGGCGAGCAAGCGTGTCATCCCACCGTTGCCGCAGCCGACTTCTAGAACTATCCCACCGCTGACCCTATCTAGCACCCACTTCGCGCGTGGATATTCGTAGTGCGTGGGATCAGAGAGGAAGTTGCAATCTGTGATGCGGCTGCTGTAAAAAGCCGCAAAGCTCCCATCGTCTCCGACTTCTAGTTCGGTCGCGGCAACCCGTAGACCAAGTCTCCATCTAATTGCTTGGAGGAGTCTTCTGGCTAGCATATCCCACCCCCACTCGAACGAGAGAGCTGAGTACGAATTGGTTTGGCGAAATCCTTCAACCCCGACGACACGACTCTTGCAAATATTTACGGATCTTCATAAGCCCAAAGAGCAGTCAAAAGCGCATCACGCTCTCGCCGAATTACGTCGCCTATTGGTTAGGTGATCCCATAGGTAACCGAGATGTAATTTAAGGGCCAACTCAACGTCCGCGCGAGGTTTCCCCTTGATGCGTCGCCAAGCCGCTTCACAAAGCAAAACCGCCGTTTGAGCTAACATATTGCTGATGTAATGCCAGCGTGGAAGGTTTGAATATTGGAACATTAATGAAGCTTCGGTGCGCACCCTTATCGCATCCAGATCGCCCCAGCGTTTCTTTGAGCTTTGCCCACCATAATGAACGATCTCCGCTCTCGGTTCAAAGACCATCTTCCAACCGGCCCGATGTATCCGCAGGCACCACTCAACATCTTCGTGGTACATATGGTACTTTTCGTCCAAACCTCCGACGTTTTCCACCACCTCCTTTCTTACAAGGAGAGCAGCGCCGCTAAGAAAGCGCACTTCGCGCCGCGTCGAGTGATCCCAGTGCGGCCCCAAAAACAATCTGCCACGCCACTTTTTGGGGATCAACTTATACAACCTTAGGCCACTGATGAGCAGCTCCAAGGGAGTCGGGGGATTCCTCCAAACGCTCACTTGGAGCGAACCATCGGGATTTAGGAGTTTCGGTCCACAAGCTCCAATCGAGGGATCTGATTTGAGGCCCTCAAGCAAGATGTCTATCGCGCCTTCTTTGACTACGGTATCCGAATTCAGCAGCAAGAAGAAGGCCCCGGACGCCTTCCGAAAGGCGATGTTGTTCGCCTTGGCAAATCCTAAATTAACCTCGTTTTCGATGATTTTTATCCGATGATCTAAGGAGGCCCTTTCACGCAGCCACTCTCTGCTGTCATCGGTCGAAGCGTTATCAACGATGATGATCTCATGCTCAACCTTTGGAGGGCAGACCGACAAGCTAGCCAAGCATTGCTCTAGCAGGTGCAGACCATTCCAGTTGACGATGATGATAGAAAGTTCCACTGACACCATAAAAAGTGCTCGGCTTAAATGGCGTCCTCGGGAAACTACACGACTTCATGGAACAACGACGGCACCCCGAAATCAGGAGCCCACGAACTCTTTAGAGGGCTAGGCTCAAGTTCTCGAGACATGCCTCGTAATAATTGTAGTTTACGCGGTCGCTAAGCAAAAGATCAAACCAAGCACGAAACGAAATCTTTCAATGCGCTTCGTAAACCGTTTGAGTGTTTATGGTATCTACTAGAAGCGAGTTCTCGCATGATCAAGAGCGTTCCCTTGCTAAAACCGCTACTATGTACCTGTTGCCTTGCATTTAGGTGCGCAATTTTTTCCTCTAAATTTATTATCTCCCTTCTCGTCAAAAGAAGGGCCGAACCAGCCGCTCTTTCACGGTTTCTAGAAAGTGCATTTTCCACCCATTTTAGTTGGTTTATCTTCCGGTTGAGGTCCTCTATGAAAGGAGAGAAGTCCTCTATGAAAGGAGAGAAATTGTATTTCTTCAGGTGTATGCCTCGGAACAGGTTCAGTTTATGTGATTTATGATTATTTGCGCCAAGCAGGGTATTTAGTTCGTCTGGGTGCTCTTTGAACTTTGAGCATTCGATGACCTGAATTTTATTCGTTATGCTCGCTCCTAAAAGCTGGGAGGTATGTTGTCTATACCTGACTACTTTTTTGTCTATGAATCTTATATCGGCTAGAGCCGAAATGATTAACGCAATCCAATAATCATGAATTATACTGCTCTTTATCATTTCGTTAGTTACATATGGGAATGGCATACAAGCTTCCAGGAACTTTCGTTTGAACATCATTGTGGCTCCAGTGACGAAGTTCCTCTTTAGAAGCACTTCGAAAGCTTTGCCTTCCAAAACCAACCTCTGTTTTTGTGAGTTGAAACCTTCTGTGCTCCAAAGGTCATATCCTAGAGGCGTGAGCTTCTCATCTACGACTTCTGCGTTAGTGAACACCAATCCAACTTCTGGATGAGAACGGAAAATTTCTTCTTCAAGCAAGAGTTTCTCCGGCAACCAAACATCATCTTGGTCTGAAAGCGCTATGAGATCTCCATTGCAAAGTTTTACCGCTTTTTCGAAGTTTTTGACGACCCCTAGGTTGGTGCTGTTGACATATAAACGAACAGGAAAGGGAGCGGTTTTCGCAAAGTCACTTATAATGTTAACCGTCTCATCGCAAGAGTTATCATCGCAAACAATTAGTTCATCAGGTAATCTCGTTTGAATAGCAAAGCTCTTCAACTGGTCCCTAACGAATCTAGAGCCGTTGTAAGTGCACATTGCTACGGATATCTTCATGGCTATTCTCCTCACTGGAACGGCTTTTTGACAGTTCAATGAAAAGCTTAATCAACCCGGCGACCAGCCAATTTTAGGGCGATTTTGTTTGCTCGGTCCAAGCCCTACTGGTGAGTCGCCAGCGTTTAATATTCAAAGGCGCAACATTGTCGCTGTATTGCCGAAAATAAACGCCTAATTTTACCTCTGAAGCTGTGCAACGTAGCAAGCGATTGAGGTTGATACATATGCACAAACAAGCATGAGAATTGGGAAGGCCATCTTGCATCAACACGTTCACGTCTCTACCAAACCCTATAATAGAGGATAGAGGGGAATTCCTTTGGTCTTATGGCAGCTTTCAGCTAGCGGTCTACATCACCGGTGTCGATAGTTCACCTTCTAAATGAAGATCTTAGGTAGCAATGTTGCGCTCATAGCAGCAGTTATGAACTTGATTACTTGTGGATCATTTGTAGTCCGCATTGGCTATAGAACTAACAGGGTTCACGCTTGAAGCGTTTCAGGGTGGCTTTTGAAACTTGCACGTCCGCCCTTTTCGCGTTGTTGAACCGATGACAAAATTATAAGACGGTCTAAAAATAAGCAGCGATGAGTTCACTGTTTCTGTAAATAAAAGCACGCTTGATCGCCTAGTCCCATCTCGTTTAGCCTTATTGCTTCCCTTTCCCATTCCTCTATCTGGGAGGCAACGAAGACGGCTCTCTCTGGATTTACCCCCCAAGATCGCTCATCAAAAAGGGGGATATCTCTGAGATATTGTTCACTGCCCCAAAATTGAAAAGACGTTGAATCATATAAAGTAGCAATCAATTTGAAACCCATCCGGCTTGCTAAAACGATCATGCTTTTAACTGAATACAAAAAAAGATGCCTCGGGGGATCAAGTTGCACCCAGTTTGTTTTGTACTTTTTCCAAGCGTATGATCCCATAACAGGAACTCTAACGAGCAGAATGCCGCCTTTCTTAAGCAATTTTCTGACATCCATCATTACTTTCACGGGCTCCGGCATGTGCTCAAAAGAGTGATGCATCATGATCAAATCAAATGGTTTGGCAACTTTAAGATCGCATAAGTGCTTTTTCTCCACCCTGACTCCGCTCTCGTAATGTATATCCTCCTCGATATATGGATCAACGCCAAGCAACGAGCTGAATCCTAAAGCTCTTAACAAGAGCAAATCTCTTCCTGATCCACACCCGACGTCCAGAACCCTCGATTTGAAATCGAGCTTTAAATTGACCCCAGAGTATTTCAACCAGTGGGGCCAATTTTCAGGAGGAGGTATTTTATGGCGTTCTTTGAAAAACCTTCCCAACAAGTAGTTTCTGTTTAGGTAGTATTTGTAAGCTTGCTTAAGGACGAATCTTTCCCGCCAACCAACGAACTCTCTTTCCCTCTGAACTGCTACTTGAGGTGGTTGAAAGGCACAGTAGTTTGACGGATAATATTTATGCAAATTCGGCGGAATATCTTTTATCTGCAGACAACCACATTCTCTACATTCGAAATACTCGAATTGATCCCTATAGCCGAACATCATTTCACGCAATATGTAAGAGTTGTGCCCATCCGCTGCGCCGCACACCTTACATATCAATTTCCCCTCTCCGCTCAACCGCTCACACCTCATGTAAGGTTGTACAATTTAGTTTTGGTCTTATGATCCCCGGGACAGGTCCCATGTAGTCTCCTCTAGCACCTGCGCTGCTGTATGTATCGATGACTTCAAAGCTTAGGGCATCGGTTTCGTAAAAGTGAACCAGAGGTTTCCCGACCTTGTAAGAACTTACAGCAACACCTATGCGGACCCACCCTTCTGAGAGAAAGTTTGCTGGAACCCAGAGAGTAGTGATATACCTGCCGACGCGCTTTGGTCTTCCCCGCCAATTAGGATCCGTATCATGTACGACAAACATATAAACGTCAAATTCGTTGAAGAAATGGTAGTTAGGCACCAGGACATGCCCAGATTCTAGCACTTCATAAGTCATTTCCACACCTAAAGGTTGATCAATTTGAGCTTTTAGCAGTGTGTCTCCATCTTGGTTACGCAATCTAACTCTACGTAGTCGAACCAAGTTATCCCCTGGTGAATTTTCCGCTGACCAATATCTATCTGTCAGGATTCCCTTCTGGGCACCCATATGTTGATAGTATCGATGCGCTACAAGATGAGGAGAGCCTTCGACTATAATTGAGCCGCGATCCAACAACATTGACCTCTTACACATGGACAGCATCGCATCCATATTATGACCGACAAAGAGTATTGTTTTACCTTCCTGAGAGATCTTACTGATCCTATCCAAACACTTCCTTTGAAAGTTTGCGTCTCCTACGGCTAGAACTTCGTCTATGATCACTATCTCAGGATCTAAGTGCGCGGCGACGGCAAAAGCGAGCCGCATGTACATGCCGCTTGAGTAGTGCTTGACAGGGGTGTCGATGAACTTTTCGATCTCGGCGAAATCGACGATCTCATCGAACTTCTTATCTATTTCGCGGCGCGTCATACCCAAGATCGCGCCGTTTAAGTAAACGTTCTCGCGCCCGGTAAGCTCTGGATGAAATCCCGTCCCGACTTCCAGCAGGCTGCCGACTTTTCCATATAGCTCCACGCGTCCGGTCGTCGGCTCAGTGATCCGCGACAGGATCTTCAACAAGGTCGATTTGCCCGCCCCGTTGCGCCCGATGATGCCGATCACCTCCCCAGGATAGACTTCGAAGCTGACGTCTTTGAGCGCCCAAATCGTCTCCGAATCGGCCTGCCCATTGTGACGCAACCGCGCGAGCGGCGCGCGAAAAGCTCCGGCTAGCGTTTCGCGCAGCGTTCTGTAAGCTGGCCCCCGCGTGCCGATGCGGTAAAGCTTGCTCAAATTTTCGACTTTGATGATCGGCCTCATACAAGCTGCACAAGCGACCGCGCCCGTGAGAAGGTGCGCGCTAAACCGTTCGGGAAATCGACCGCAAAAGAGTCATACGCGGCTGAAGGCACTACGGACCATTGACGTCGCACGCCGCAAGACTCGTTCAACCTTTGAGGAGGTGTCGCGCGACGGAGACGGACACACGCAAAGGAGTCGTGCGCGTCAGACGACGTCGGCGAACTCCCGCTCCATGCGCCGAAAAGCATAGGCCGAGTAGATCAACATCGCAAACGTGAAGACTGTAGATAGAACCAACGCCCGCCAATTGAAAGGCAAACCGAACAGCGCGGCGCGGAAATTCTCGATCAAGCCAACCAAGGGATTTAGATCGTAGAGCATGCGCCAGCGGGCCGGAACCAAGCTCGCCGGATAGAGCACGGGCGAGACGAACATCCAAAGCTGGATCAAAACGGGCAGCGCGATGCCGATGTCGCGATACTTGACGTTGAGCGCCGAGATCCACATCCCCGTGCCGAGCGCGAAAAGCGTCAACAACAAAACCAAGGGGACGAGCATCAACGTTTCCAGCGTGAACGGCACGCCGTAAAGGAACATCATACCGACAAGGATGACGAAAGCGATAGCGAAATCGACGATGCGCCCTGCGACGGCAGCCGCCGGGATGATGATGCGCGGGAAATAAACCTTTGTTATCAGGTGCGCGTTGCCGACGATGCTGTTGCCGCTGTTGTTGAGCGAACTCGAATAGAAGGTCCAAGGGAGCAATCCAGCGTAAGCGAAAAGCGCATATGGGATGCCGTCGGAGGGCACGCGCGCGAGCTTCCCCAAAAAGAGCGTGAAGACGAGCGTTGAAAGGAGCGGCTGCATCACCACCCACGCGATGCCGATCACCGTCTGCTTGTAGCGCACCTTCAGATCGCGCCACGCCAGAAAGTAGAGCAGCTCGCGATAAACCCACAGATCGCGAAGATTGACCGGCGACCAACCGCGACTCGGTTCAATGACGACGAGCGGTTTTTCCGGCAACTGATGTTGCTCAGACGGTTTGCGAATGGGCAGAGGATCAGCCCGTTCGCTCTGAAGAGGTGGCGCTGATTCCAGCAAGCCAGCCCTTTCCCCTGTGCTTGAATCCATTCGCCTTCCAAAGCGCCGGGGATTCCCCCAACGCCAACACCTGATCGAAAGAATATCTTTATGTCGCTCAGCGACAAGAGTGCAAAGTTTATCGGCATGCGCCTTCCAAGGTCAAGCGAAGCGGTCGCTCACAGCGCTTCTGCCAACGCGCGGCGCACCGTTTGCACCACATGGCGCTGCTGCTCTTCGGTTAGTTCAGCGTAGATCGGCAGGGCGAGCGACGCGCGTGCGGCGCGCTCAGCTTCAGGGAAGCTCCCCTCTCGATAGCCCAAATAGGCGAAACATTCCTGCAGATGCAAAGGCACAGGATAATAGACTTCCGACGCGACGCCTCGCTCTGCCAAACGCGCCCTGACGGCGTCGCGACGGTCGCCGTGAACGCGAACCACATATTGGTTGAATACGTGCCGAGCCCCTTCGCGTTCCTGCGGAAGCGCAACCTTCGCCCGCTCTTGTCTGGAATTCGCTTGTGAGTTCGTCAGTCCGGCTTCGGCGAATAGGTGCGCGTAGCGCACGGCGTTGCGTCGCCTCGCTGCCGCCCAGTCATCCAGATGCTTCAGCTTGACGCGCAAGATCGCCGCTTGCAGTTCGTCCAGGCGACTGTTGATGCCGACGTAGCGGTGGTAATACCTGTTCTCTGCGCCGTGCGCGCGGAGCATTCTTAAGCGCTGCGCCAAGGCGTCGTCATTAGTGGTGAGCATTCCGCCGTCGCCCATGGCGCCCAAGTTCTTCGTCGGATAGAAACTGAAACACCCGATCGCTCCCATTGAACCGGCGCGCCGTCCGTCATCCTCGGCCCCGATGGCTTGGGCAGCATCTTCGATGATGGGAATAGAATGTCGCGCACAGATCTTCTGGATGGCGCGCATGTCGGCGCATTGCCCGAAAAGGTGAACTGGGATGATGGCGCGCGTTCGTGCACAAATGGCCTGCTCGATCGCTCGCGGGTTTATGTTGTAGGTTTGCGGGTCGATATCAACGAACACCGGACGCGCCCCCAGACGCACGATGGCGCTGGCCGTAGCGAAAAAGGTGTAGGGCGTCGTAATCACTTCGTCGCCCGGACCGATTTCAAGGGCCATCAACGCGAGCAGAAGCGCATCTGATCCGGAAGCGCAACCGATGGCGTATTTGGTCCCAACGTAACGTGCGATCTCCTCTTCGAGCGCGCAGACTTCCGGTCCGAGGATGAAACGCTGTGAAGCGACGACGCGCGCGATCGCCGTCATCAACTCCTCGCGCAAAAGAGCGTGTTGCGCGTCGAGGTCAATGAGCGGCACTTTGATCTCTCCCATGCGGCGAACCTCTCTTACCATCATCAAGGAACGCTCCTCGTCCGAAGATCTCAACGGAGCATTACGGGGCGACCACCGGCAGCGATGGAAGATTGCGCGGCTTCGAGCCAGCGCACGATGCGCAAGCCTGCTTCGCCATCGGTGAGAGGCTTTCGCCGCTCAGCGATCGCTGAGAGGAATTCCGCGCAGACGTGCTTCAAAGCTTCGGTGGAATCGAGCTTCGGCACCCACACGTCGCCCGTTCGATAGCTCACGAGAGTCTGGTAGGCAGCCTCTTTGTCGTCGTTCGCCTCGCGCGTCACCCCTTTGTCATAGACGCGCACCTTCTCGGTCGGTTCGATATCATCGTAAACGATCATACGCCGACTTCCGGCGATCAGAGTTCGACGTATTTTGACTGGAGAGAGCCAGTTGAAGTGAAAATGGGCGATGAAGGACGAGTCGAACCGTAGCATGACGTAGGCGATGTTTTCGATGCCCTGCTCGATGTGACAACTACCGTTGGCAACGATGGCGACCGGATCGCGCCCGACGACGTAGTCCATGATCGATAAGTCATGCGGCGCGAGATCCCAAACGACGTTGACATCGGTCTGGAAGATGCCGAGATTGATGCGCACCGAATCGAAGTAGAGCAGCTCGCCGAGGTCGCCGCTTTCGACTATCTCTTTGATCTTGCGCACGGCCCCTGTATAAACGAAAGTATGATCAACCATCAGGACCAGACGGTGCTTCTCGGCGAGCTCTATCAGTCGCTCGGCCTCGTGCGCGTTCGCCGTGAATGGCTTTTCGACGAGCACGTGCTTGCCCGCCTCGAGCGCGGCGCGCGCGATCTCGTAGTGCGTCGCGACGGGCGTGGCGATGGCCACGGCATCGAGGCGCGAATCGGCCAGCAGTTCGCGGAAATCGTCGCCTCGCCGCGCGAAAGGGTAACGCCGTCCGATCATCCGTAGCCGTTGCGCGTCCCGGTCGCAGATCCAAGTGAGTTCCGCCGAGTCGTTCTCGACGAAGTTGCGAACGAGATTTGGACCCCAATATCCGCAGCCGATGACGCCGACTTGTATCTTCGTTCTCAATTCTTTTTCCTCGTAACAGAATGAAACGCTATGAGCGCGCGCCGGAGACAACCGATTCGCCCTCCTTACGATCCATGAAAAAAGCTCGACAAACACGAGCGACTTCGGCGATCTGCTCTGCGGTCAGCTCCGGAAACATCGGCAGCGACAGCACGCGCGCCGCGAGCGTTTCCGTCACCGGCAAGCTCTTTTGATTGAGCGAGCGGTAGGCTGGCTGCCGGTGAATTGGCACGGGATAATGGATGCCGGTTTGTATGCCGGCATCGTGCAATGCCTGTTGCAGCCGGTCGCGCTCCGGCGTCTCGACGACGTAAAGGTGATAGACATGGTATGCGTAGGGCATCTCGACCGGCAAAGAGAGCGGGGTTTCGCTTAGAAGTTCCTTGTAACGCTCGGCGTGCGCTCGCCTTAGTTCGTTCCACCGATCCAGATAACGCAGTTTGACGGCGAGCACCGCACCTTGAATACCTTCCATGCGAAAGTTGTAACCGACCAGCTCGTGATGGTATTTGCGCAACGAACCGTGATCGCGCAGCATCATGACGCGCCGCGCGATCTCCGGATCGTCGGTTAAGACGGCTCCCCCTTCGCCGTATGCGCCGAGGTTCTTTCCCGGATAGAAACTGAAGCACGAAGCGACACCGAACGTGCCGACGCGCCGCCCGCGGTAGCGTGCGCCATGGGCTTGCGCCGCGTCTTCGATAACCACGAGGCCATGCGTTCGCGCCAGCGCCAAGATGGGATCGAGATCAGCCGGCTGACCATAGAGATGGACTGGGATCACAGCCCGCGTGCGCGAGCTTATGGCACGCCTGATCTCATCGGCGCTGATCGTGCGCGAGATAGGATCGACATCGACGAAGACAGGCGTCGCACCAGCAGTTGAGACCGCCTCTGCCGTGGCGAAGAAAGAATTGGCCGGAACGATCACCTCGTCGCCTGGCCTGATGCCACAAGCCATCAGCGCAAGTTGCAGGGCAGCGGTGCCGCTGCTGACGCCGATGGCAAAGCGCGTGCCCGTGTACTCAGCGAACTGGCGCTCGAAACGCTCAACCTCCCGTCCCAAGATGAAGGACGAGTTCTCGATGACGCGCGCAATCGCCTCATCTATTTCGCGCTTGATCTCTTGGTACTGCGCACGCAGATCGACAAATGGGATCGTCATCTTCGGTTATTCGCCTCGCGCGAGGCGACGAGGATGGACCCGACTGGGCGCGCGAAGCGGTCCTTTGATCATCGACGCCGGTCGTGAATTGAACGAAGCAACCGGGCCGGCACGCCGACGACGATCGCCTCGGCGGGCACGTCCTTGGTCACCACCGCACCCGCGCCGATGATGGCCCTCTCGCCGATCTCGACGCCAGCGAGGATGGTTGCGCCGCTTCCGACTGACGCTCCACGACGCACGACGGTCGGCACAACAGTCCAGTCTTGCGCCGTTTGAAGCTTTCCATCGGGGCGCGTCGCACGCGGGTAGATATCGTTGATGAAGACCACGCCGTGACCGATGAAGACCTCATCCTCGATGGTGACGCCTTCGCAGATGAAGCTGTGGCTGGAGATCTTGCACCGTCGTCCGATGCGTGCGCCCCTCTGGATCTCGACAAACGAGCCGATGCGCGTTTCGTCGCCGATCTCGCAACCGTAGAGGTTGACGAAATTGTAGATGAGCACATCGCGCCCGAGCACGACGTCGTCGGCGATGCAACAGAACTCGCCGCGCATTACCGTGCTCCTTTTTCAGCCGCGCCCTCGGGGACTTCCCCGTTCTCCTTCTCTTCATCGTAGTAGGCGGCGTAGTAACTGGCGTAGTACTGGTAATCGTGCGCATCCAGCTTGACGTTGTTGAGCACCACCCCGATGATGTGCGCCCCGACGTCTTGCAACAATCTCTTCGCGCGACGTACCACAGCCCGTGAGCTGCGTCCGCCGTGCACGATGAGGACTACCCCATCAACCATGGTCGAGAGGATGGCTGCGTCGGTGAACGAAACGACTGGCGGCGAATCGATGATGACGTGCGCAAAGCGTGCGCTCATCTCCGCAACCAGACGGCGCATCTCGTCGGAACCAAGCAGTTCCGCTGGACTCGGCGGTACCGGTCCGGAAGTCATGATCTTCAGGTTCGGCAAAGGCGCGTGCGTTTGAATGAGCGACTCGGTATCGCGCTCGCCCGCCAAGTAATTGGCTACGCCGCGCACATTCGCGAGGTTGAAATGGGTGTGGATGCGCGGGCGACGCAGATCGCAATCGATCAACAGCACTTCAGCGCCCATCTGGGCGAGCATCACCGCCATGTTAACGGCAGTGGTCGTCTTGCCTTCCGAAGGCTGACTCGATGTCAGAAGCAAGGTGCGCGGCGGTTGTCCAGCCTGCGATAGCAACAGCTGCGTGCGCAAGTGGCGGTAAGCCTCCGTAATGGGCGAGCGCACGTCGGAGATGAGCGCCAGCGCGGTCTTCTCTTTCTGTTCCTCGGGCACATCTTCTTTGGCCCGAAGCAATCGTTGTCGTTCGGCGCGCGGAGCCGGAATGAGCGCCAACGTCGGCAAGTGCAAGTAACGATCGACGTCTTCAGCCGATTTCAACGAATCATCAAGGTAATCGAGCAGGAAGGCGAGTCCGATGCCGGCGCCGAGCGCCACCAGCAGCGCGATCAGGATATTGCGCAGACGTTTCGGACCGACCGGTTCCTGTGGGACGTGCGCCGGGGTTTCGACCTTGATGTTGCTCGCGCGGTCGTTGGAAGTGATCTCCAGTTCTTTCTGCCGCTGAAAGAGCGTGTTGTAGAACTGCCGGTTGGTCTCCAGCTCTTGCGTGATGCGGCTCAGTTCGATCTCCGCCTGATTCTGCTCATTCGCCGCCGCGGCCTCCTGATAGTATGACTGCTTCAACTTGTTCTCGCGCGCGAGCGCCGCTTCGTAGCGCGATCTCATCGCTTTGATCACTTCATACGGGGCCTTGTCGAGGTCTTGCTTGAGACGCTTGATCTGCTCGTCGATCTTTTTGACCTCCGGCCATTCCGGCGTGTACTGGACCAGCAAGGCGGCACGCTTCTCTTCGAGTTCGCCGATGCGTTCGCGCAGCTTCTGGATGCGCTGCTCGCTTTGCACTTCGGGCACCGACCAGATGTCGGTCTCGCGCTGTGCCGCTTCGTAAGCCGATTGGAGGTTTTTGCGCTCGTTTTCGGCAGCGAGCAATTGTCCGCTCAGCGTCGCCAGTCGTTCCAGCGTCAGGTTCTGCCCCTTGGCTTGACCGAGCGGCAGGTTGTGACTGCGCAGGTAGTTGATGCGCGCTTCTTCGCCTTGCCGGATTTTCAACTGCAGTTCGGCGATCTGTTTGGCGAGCAGAACGGAGGCGCGTTGCGCGCCTTGCGTTTCGCGTTCCAGATTGTTGTAAATGAAGACGTCGGCGATGGTGTTGGCGACCTTGGCGGCCATCTCCGCGTTTGTGTGCTGGAAACGGATATTGACGAGGTTGGTCTTCTCAACCGGTTCGACCGTGATCCCAGCGCGAATGGCCTCTTCGTACGGCGCTAAACGTTCGAGTTGCTCTGGCGTCAGGTTTTCGGCATCGACTTGGCTATCGGTGACAACCTGCAGCTTCCCGCGATCGCCCTCTTGCTTGTCGCGCGCAGCGAAGAGGCGTCGCACCGCGCCTGTGATGCTCGATCCAGCTTGGCCGCTCAAAAAGGCCGGATTGTTCGGCAGGTCCAACGTCAGCGCCACTTGACGCGCCAATTGCGGATTTTCGAGCAGTTTGAGCTGTGTGCTCCAGTAGTTTGGATCGTTGGGCGCGGTTAATACCTGCACGTCGCCCTTGGTCTGCAACACGCTCCGCCGAGGTTCGATGTTGATCGTCACGCTCGCCTCGTACACGTCCGGTTGCCGGTACATGTAGATGGCGACAAGCGAGGTGGCAATCAACGCGATGCTGAGGATCAACCAGCGCCGCTTGTAGATGATCGCCCAGTATTCGCGCAGGTGCGCCTGCTCGATCAGGGTCGCAGACTGTCCCAAAGTGAACTCGTGCAAAGGGCGGTCCAACTGCCGCTCCGACTGCGAAATGGGAAGCAACCGGTTGTCTTGCATAAATCCTTCCTCCCGACAGAAAAGCGGTCGGGGCGCAAGCCGAAAATCATACCAAAGATACGCGCAATAACAAGTCGCCGCGCAAACCGAA
>NZ_PSLQ01000031.1:0-2544 GCF_040289685.1 Pyrinomonas sp. | reverse complement strand
CCGAAAATCATACCAAAGATACGCGCAATAACAAGTCGCCGCGCAAACCGAAGATACGCGCAAAAGACGGCCAGCGACGGGAGGCGTGTCTGCCGTCAACTCGCGGTGCGCGTCGCGGCGACGAAACGCGCGAGCGCATCGCGCCAATCGGGCAACGGCGCAAGCCCGATCGCTTCCGACAAAAGGCAGCGCAGACGCGAGTTCTGCGGGCGCGGTGCCGGACGCTTGAGATCGGCAAAGCTGACGCTGGCGATCTCCGCTTCGAGGCCAGCGAGCGCCAGCGTTTCGCGCGCAAACTGCTCGTAGCTCGCCCCTTTGCCGCTATTGACGACGTGGTAGATGCCGGGCAGATCCAACGCCGCAAGCTCGCGCAATCGACGCGCCAGATCGTTCGCGTAGGTCGGCGTTCCCCATGAATCCCTGATAGCTTTCAGACGTTCGCCGCGTTCAGTCAGTTCGATTATTTTGCTCAAAAAGTTCTTGCCGCCAAGGCCGAAGATCCAACCAGTACGCACCACCATGGTGCGCGCGCAGGCTTGCATGGCACGCCGCTCGCCATCGAGCTTGGCGCGGGCATAAACGCTCTGCGGATTCGGATCGTCGCGCTGCGTGTAGAAGCCGCTCTTGGTGCCGTCGAAGACGTAATCGGTGGAGATCGTCACCAAAAGCGCGCCGACCCGACGGCAGTGGCGCGCCAGTCTCTCCGGAGCTTGTGCGTTGACGCGATGAGCGCGCTCTGGATCCAACTCGCAACCATCCACATCGGTCCACGCCGCGCAATTGATCACGGCCTCAGGACGCACTTCATCGAAGCAACGGGCGACTGCTTCTTCATCCGTGATGTCGAGCGTTTGACGATCGAACGCCCGTACTTCGTCGCCGAGCGCGCGGCAATAGGCAGCAGTCGCCTTTCCGACCATGCCGCCAGCCCCGGTGATCAAAACTTTTCGCGGCGAATTCTCAATGTGCATAGGCAGACGAAAAAGATCGCTGTGCGATTCAGCATTTTGCGCTCGTGAAATGGAGCGAGCAGAAAATCGCTTTCACCAATGGAGCGCCGATCATAACTCAAATCGCCCACCGACCAAAGCGCCTTTTCGCCACCGGACGACTTTTCAGGTTATACTTTGAGGGGAAGACATGCACCGTAATCTTCGTTCTTATCTGGATCAGTTGCGTCAGGAAGGCGAACTGCTCCGCATTGAAGCCGAAGTTGATCCGCACTTGGAACTTGCCGAGATCCATCGGCGCGTGATTGCGCGCAGTGGACCGGCGCTCTTTTTCGCCCGCGTCCGCGGCAGCCGTTATCCGGTCGTCACCAACCTTTTCGGAACGGCGAAGCGGATCGAACTCGCCTTTGGCCCGAAACCGGAACGGCTCGTGCGGCAAGCGGTTCATCTCATCGAATCGCTATTGCCGCCACGCCCCGCCGAGCTTTGGCGTCAACGTTCGCTCGCCTTCGAAGCCTTGCGGCTCGGCACGCGGCGCGTCCGACGCGCGCCGGTCACCGAAGTCATGGACCGCCCGGCGCGGCTCGGCGAACTGCCCGTGTTGACTACTTGGCAAGAAGACGGTGGCCCATTCTTCACCTTGCCGCTCGTCTATACGGAACATCCCGTGACGGGCAAACATAATCTCGGGATGTACCGCTTGCAACGCTTTGACGATCACACAACCGGCATCCATTGGCAGATCCAAAAAGGCGGCGGCTTTCACCATCATGAGGCGGAAGCGCGCGGCGAGTCCTTGAAGACGGTCGTGTTCCTCGGCGGTCCACCAGCGCTCATTCTGGCCGCCATCGCGCCCTTGCCGGAAGACGTGCCGGAACTTGTTCTCGCTTCCGTGCTTGCCGGAGAGCGGATCGGCGTCATCGAGAATCCGCTTCAAGGGCACCTGCGTTTGGTCGCTGAAGCTGAGTTCGCGCTCGTCGGACACGTGCCGCCGCATCAACGACGACTCGAAGGGCCGTTCGGCGACCATTATGGTTACTACTCGCTCGCACACGATTACCCGGTCTTCCACGTCGAAGCCGTCTTTCATCGTCGCGACGCGATCTATCCGGCAACCGTCGTCGGCAAGCCGCGCCAAGAAGATTTCTTCATCGGCGACTACTTGCAAAAGCTTCTCTCTCCGCTCTTTCCGCTCGTCATGCCCGGCGTGCGCGACCTGTGGAGTTACGGCGAGACGGGCTTTCACGCGCTAGCAGCTGCCGTCGTGCGCGAACGCTACGCGCGCGAAGCGCTCGTCCACGGCTTTCGCCTCCTCGGCGAGGGTCAACTCTCGTTGACGAAGTTCCTGATCCTCACCGACACGCCGCTGGACCTGCGCGACTTCAAGGGACTGCTCGAACACGTGCTGGCGCGCGTACGTTGGGAGAGCGATTTCTTCATCTTCTCCAACGTCTCGATGGATACGCTCGACTACACAAGCGGAAAGATCAACCGCGGAAGCAAAGCGCTGCTCGTCGGCCTCGGCGATCCGGTGCGCCAACTGCCACGCGAGTTCCGTGGCGAACTTCCCGCCGATCTCCATCGAGCTGAAACC
>NZ_PSLQ01000106.1:0-6045 GCF_040289685.1 Pyrinomonas sp. | reverse complement strand
ACACCTTTTTCTTTTTCGCTCGCGTCAGGCGCTTCAGAAGCCGATTTCGTGACCTTATCGGCAGCGCCGCGTCCGCCCCTCCGCTGCCAACGCGGATAAAGAAATTTCTTGGCATTTGTCCTCTTAATGGACTAATATCGCCGTCAAGAGGACTCGTGGCTTTACCATCAAGTTCGTGAGGGAAGATAAAAGATGACCTCGATCAACCGCAGGCAATGGCACCGACTGACTCTCGGCTGCGTGGCTGCCGCTTTGACGCCGCTCGGCGGTTTGGCGGGGTTGCGACGCATCAATTCGCGTTTTCGCGGCGTGACCTTGGGAGCGCAAAGCTACAGTTTCCGCGACATGAAACTGGATGAGATGCTGGACGCAATGCGCGAGATCGGGCTTGGAAGCTGCGAGCTTTGGGCCGGACACGTGGAGCCAGTCGAACTCCAAATCCGCGCTTATACCGATGCCAAGGCGCGCGAAGAACTGCGCCGTTGGCGCTTACAGACCCCGCTCGGCTTCTTCCGCGACGTGCGGCGCAAGTTCGAACGCGCCGGCATCGAGATCAACGCCTACAACTATTCCATGCGCGATGACTTCACGAACGAAGAGCTGGAAGTGGGCTTTCGGCAGGCGCGAGCGCTCGGTGTGCGCGTGCTCACCTCTTCATCCAACGTCAGTATGGCGCAACGCATCGACTCTATGGCGCGTCGACATCGCATGGTGGTTGGCATGCATAATCACTCGCGCATCTTGCCGGACGAATTCGCCACGCCCGAAAGCTTCATGCGCGCTCTCAAGGGGACGCGAAACATCCGCATCAATCTCGACATCGGCCACTTCGTCGCGGCGAACTTCGACCCGCTCCCCTTCATCCGCGAACATCACGCGCGCATCGTCACGCTTCACATCAAAGATCGCAAACGCAACCAAGGGCCCAATGTCCCCTTTGGCACGGGCGACACGCCGATTCGCGAAACGCTCCTGCTGCTGCGCGATAACAAGTGGGGGATCCCGGCCAACATCGAATACGAGTACAAAGGAGCAGATACGCGCGCCGAAGTACGGCGCTGCTTCGAGTACTGCAAACAGATACTGCTCTCTTGAAGCGCGTCGCAAAAGCGATGGGAGAAGCTGATGCGAAGGGCTTTTTGAGACTCGCTGAGGATAACTCAGCGAATCGCGCCGCGCGTTACTTGGAAGCAAAAAGCCCTTCGAGACGCGACGACGAAAACGGACCAAAGCGATGGCCCAAGGCTTGGAGCCATCGCTAACAGGCTAACGCTTATCTCTTTGAAATCGCGGGTCTCAGTTTTTCTTTAGCGGGCGAACGCTCACCTCTTTGAAATAGACGTGCGTCTGTTTGTCGCGCACGTAATCGTCGTGGTTTTGTAAACCTATGTAACCGAAGGCAGGACGCGGATTGTCGCGCTCCGGTTCCCACTCCTTGGTGCGCGGTGGGACGGGCTGCTTCGGATCGAAGCGGGTCACTTCAACGCCATTGACGTGCACGATGATGAGGTCGCCTTGCAAGGTGATCTCCATCGTATTCCACTCGCCGACGGGTCTGGTCGGCACGCTGCGCGAAGGAGCGAGCGAATAGATCGCGCCCGTGCGATGGTATTCATCCTGCCGGTCGAGTATCTGGACTTCGTAGCCGTGATGCACGGCAAACCATTCGTCTTTGGGCCGGTCAGCAAGGCGAACGAAGACGCCAGAATTGGCCGCCGGATCGTTCGTCTTGTAAACGACGCGGATCACACAATCGCCGAACTTCTCGCGCGTGTACCAAAGCAGTCCCATGCCGCCTTCAGTCCGCAAAACGCCGTTCTCGACGACGAACCTTCCGGGACCAACGTGCTGCCATCCGTCGAGGTCTTTGCCGTTGAAAAGCTGCTTTTGGGCTTGACAGCCAAAAGGGGTAAGCAACGCTAGCAGGAGCGCGAAGAGTCGCATGATCAGCCTGACCTCCGAGAATGGGAACATCATACCTTGACACCCTCCCCATGCCCAAAGAGAGGGGTCTGAAGCGCCGCCGTGATCCGATGATCGCGCCCGTGCGCGGCTTTTGTCGAAGCTCGGATCAAATGCCGACCGCGGCCAGAGAGAGCATAATCTTCAAACGGCCATAATTTCAAACGGTTTTACGAAAAAGGGGCGACGGTAAACTTCTTTGCGTAGCTTTTGAGCAAAAAACGCACATTGAATGAGCTAGTCCCGCTGCTCACGAGCAACCACGGGCGATTTCGAGCGAAAAAAGATCTTGACAGAGCAGCATTAGTTCATATACTTGACCAACAAATTAACCCTCTCTGGAGGTGTCGCGTCATGTCTTCGACTTTTCGACCTCTAACGCATTTAACCAATCTTCTCTGCCTGCTTCTGTGCCTGCCGCTCATAGCCCTGTCGCAGGACTTCCGAGCAACTATTTCGGGCCAGGTCACGGACCAGAACGGAGCAGCCGTCCCCAATGCAACGGTGCGAGCCATTCGCGTTGATACCAACGTGGCGACCGAAACACGCACCAACGCCGATGGCTATTACACGCTGCCGTATCTTAACCCGGGGGATTATCACATCGAAGTGTCGGCCCCCGGCTTCAACACACTACGTCGAGAGAACATCACGTTGCGCGTCGCCGATCGCTTGAATCTGCCGTTGACGTTGACCGTCGGCGCGCTCAAACAAGAGGTTACGGTGACGGCGCAACAGGAGTTGATCGAAACGGCGACGGCCAATCGCGGGTTGGTCTTCGATCCGGTTAAAACGCAAGAGTACCCGCTCAACGGGCGGCAAGCTTACATGCTGATGCAACTGACGCCGGGCGTCATCTTCACGCAAGAGGAGTTCGGCGCGACGGGCTTTTCGGGCACACGCGGGTGGGACGTCAATGGCTCGTATAAGATCAACGGCGGACGTTCGGGAACCAATCAATTTCTGCTCAATGGCGCGCCGATCAGCACTACGGGCACATGGCAGATCGCGCCCAATGTCGAGGCCATTCAAGAGTTCAAAGTGATGACCAACACCTACGACGCGCAGTATGGGCGGACCGGTGGTGGCACGGTCAACACGACTTTGAAATCCGGGACCAACGAGTGGCACGGGTCGGCCTTTGAGTTCTTCCGCCACGAAGCGCTGGATGCCAACACGACGCAGAACAATCGCGTCGGTGCGTCGCGTGGCAAGCACCGCACGCACCAGTTCGGCGGGGTCATCGGCGGGCCTATCCGCAAGGACAAGGATTTCATCCTCTTCAGCTTCGAAGGCTTTCGCGAGGTCGTGCCCTTTCCGATTGTCAGCAGCGTGCCGCCGCTCGACTTGCGCGAGGGCAAAAACTTCACCAAGTACGGGATCAAGATCTACGATCCTTTGACGACGCGCTTGTGCCGCCCTGGCATAGACACGCCCCCGGGCCAGCCCTGTTTCGGCACGTACATACGCGACCCGTTCCCCAACAATGAAATTCCCCCGGATCGCCTCAGTCCCATCGGCAAAGCGATCTTGAACCTCTATCCGGCACCCAATGCTCCCGGGCTGACGCAAAACTTCTTCGCAACGGGCAACCTCGGCCGTTACCGCTACAACCAGCCGATGGGACGTTTCGATCACATCTTCAACGACAGGACGCGTATGTACGTCGTCTTCGCCTACCAGAACGGGTATGAATTTCGCAACAACAACGGGTTCCCCGAACCAGCGATCGTAGCGAACTACAATTCTAATCGTCGTACGCACCAGTACGTCTTCGACGTCACGCATGTCCTATCTTCGACCAAAGTGCTCGATGTGCGCCTCTCCTTCGGTCGATTCGCCCAACGTTTTCCCGATGGGAACCTCGACTCCGATTTCACCGTGGACAAGTTAGGCATTCGCATGCCCGTCGTCCCAACGGTGAAGAAACAGTTGCCGCCTCGCATCAACCTGAGTTCCTACAACTCGATCATCGGGAACACATACAGCTTCTCGGCAGACACGCAGATCGACTTCGCGCCCAGCATGACGCACACCATTGGGCGGCATACGCTCCACTACGGATTTGAGTGGGCGCGCATCGCCCGTGCATCCATGGGGCCGGGACGTGCCAACGGCGAGTTTACCTTCAACAACGGCTTCACGCAGCAGTATGCCGATAGGGGGCAGGGAGCATTCGATGGATCAGGCATCGCCAGCCTCTTGCTCGGCTACCCGGCCTCCGGTTTCATCGATTGGAACGACAGCGCCTACCGCATCAACCAGTACTACGCGGCGTACATCCAAGACGATTGGCAAGTCAGGCCCGATCTTACGCTCAATCTGGGCTTACGCTATGACGTGCAGGTGCCTTTCGTCGAGCGTTTCAATCGCGTCATCCGCGGCTTCGATTACAACGTGAAGAATCCCTTGAGCGACCAAGTCCTTGCCCGGTGGCGCGAGTTGAAAGCGCAATACGATGCGACCAATCCGCGTTACCCTTATCCCGACCCTCCGGCCGAACTTCGCGGCGGCATACTATTCGCCGATGAGAAGAATCGCCGGACCTACGATACGGAGTGGTGGAACATCCAACCGCGTCTCGGTTTCGCTTGGAAATTCGCCGAGCGCACCGTGTTGCGCGGTGGGTTCGGCATCTACTACCGTTTCGCCTCGCAAGGGAACCTCTCGACCGGATTTAGCCAGCGCACGAACTACCAAGCGCAATCGCCTGTCGCTGGCGTCCCCGGCGTTCCCTCGGCAACTGGCGTCACCGGCCCATATTCGTTGCAAAATCCTTTTCCCGATGGAGTGATCAGCCCAAAGGGGAGATCGCTCGGATTGCTTACCAACATCGGGCAATTCGTCGGCTACGATGGGCGAACCCTGAAGATACCGCGCAGCTACATATACTCGCTCGGGATCGAGCGTGAACTCCCCTTCGAGATGGTGCTGGAAGTTTCCTATTCCGGCAACAAGACCATCCACGATGTCATTTGCTGCTCGGGCGTTTACTACGACGAACCCCCGCCACGCCTTTTTGCCAGCGCACAAGCAGATCCCATCCTCTTCAACCGGCAGCTACCCAACCCGTTCTACGGCATCCTGCCGGCATCTTCGGATCTGGGGCGCGGTCAAACGCTGAGCGCTTATAACCTCTATCGCCCATATCCGCTCTTCAACGGGATCATCGAGTACAACGTCCCCGGAGCCTCTTTCCGTTACGATGCCATGCAGACCAAGCTTGAAAAGCGCGTGCTTGGCGGGCGGAGAGCCGGCATTTTGACCTTCGTCCTCTCCTACACGTGGTCGAAACATTTCGAGGACAATCACCGCTTGAACGTGTGGGACAACAACGAGCCGCTGGCCCATGACCTCGAATACCAAGACAAGACACACAGCTTCGCCTTCAGCGGCGTTTGGGATCTGCCCTTTGGAGAAGGACGCGCGCTGCTCTCCAGCCCATCGCGCTATCTCGGATGGCTCGTCAACGGTTGGCAAATGAATTGGATCCTCACCTACTACTCAGGGTACCTTGTGGATAAGCCTAATCTTCTCTTCAACTGCGGCGATTACAAGGCCAATCCACAAACGCCTGATAGGTGGTTCAACAACGACAAGAACTGCTATCAGCTCCTTCCCCCCTTCGCGCGACGCGAAGCTCTTTTCAGGTTCTCTTGGATCAGACAACCATCCAAGCCCCAGTTGAACGTTTCGTTGGCCAAAAACATTCGCCTCTCCGAACGTTATGGCCTACAGTTGCGCGCCGAGTCCTTCAACGTAACCAACACCCCGATCCTCAAGGGGCCAGACACGAACTTTTTCAGCCCCAACTTCGGTCGGCTTTTCCCGGATCAGAAGAATTTCCCGCGGATCATTCAACTGGCGGCCAAGTTCACTTTCTGAGCATGGATCGCGCCGCTCGTCGGAGTAGCCCCGCTTTTATCGCGCGGGGCTACTCTTCGACAATCGAACGCTAGCTCATCGCGAATCGCAAGTGACGTCCTCCCCTCAATAAATTGAGGGGCATCCCCAAAGGAATGGACGCGAGAGCACGCGTCGCGCGCGCTTCGGTTCAGCGACACCGTGCCATCCCAAGTGGTA
>NZ_PSLQ01000030.1:0-37275 GCF_040289685.1 Pyrinomonas sp. | reverse complement strand
TGGCGGGCTCACCGCGCCGTGAAGGACCTGGCGGCAATGGCGCCACAGACGGCCCGGGTCGAGCGCGACGGCCAGGAGGTGGAGGTGCCGGTCGGCGCGGTGCAGGTCGGCGACGTCGTGGTCGTGCGCCCGGGCGATCAGATCCCGGTCGACGGCGAGGTCGTGAGCGGCCAGGCCACCGTGAACCAGTCGGCCATTACCGGCGAGTCGATGCTGGTGGAGGTCGGTCCGGGCGCGCGCGTCTTCGCGGCCTCCTTCGTCAGCCTGGGCGGGTTGCGTGTCCGGGCCACCGCGGTCGGGGCCGACTCCACCTTCGGCCGGGTGATCAGGCTGGTCAAGGAGGCTGAGGCGCACCGGGCCGAGGTACAGCGGCTGGCTGACCGCTTCTCCGGCTACTACCTACCGGTTGTGGCCACGGTCGCGGCGCTCACGTTCCTCCTGAGCCGAAACGCCATCGCGACCGCGGCCGTGCTGGTGGTGGCCTGCTCGTGCTCGTTTGCGCTAGCCACCCCGATCGCGGTGATCGCCTCGATCGGGGCGGCGGCCAAGCGCGGCCTGCTGATCAAGGGTGGCAAGTACCTGGAGGCGCTGGCCCACGCCGACGTGCTGCTGCTGGATAAGACCGGCACGCTCACCCTCGGCTGGCCGCAGATCACCGACGTGGTCGCCCTCAACGGGCTGCCGCAGAACGAAGTCCTGGCGCTGGCGGCCGCTGCCGAGCGCTACTCCGAGCACCCGCTCGCCAAGGCGGTGCGGGAGGCCGCGCGGGCGCGCGGGCTCGCCCTGGGAGAGCCGGAGCAGTTCGAGGCGATCCCCGGCATGGGTGTGCGGGCGCGCGTGGGTCAGGCGACCGTTGTCGTGGGAAGCCATCGGCTGGCCGGCAACGGCCAGCCGCCGGCGCTTGTGACCGACCTTGAGAAGCAAGGCAAGACGCTGCTCTTCGTTGCCCGTGACGGCGAGCTAGTCGGGGTGCTGGCAGCAGCCGACACCCTGCGGCCAGAGGTCCCGGCAGCGTTGGCGCAGGTGCAGCGGCTCGGGGTGGGGCGCATTGAGCTCCTGACCGGCGACAACGAGCGCGTGGCCGCGGCCCTGGCCGAACGGCTCGGCATCGCGTACCGCGCCAACCTGCTGCCCGAGGACAAGAACGCCATCGTCAAGGAGTATCAGGCGCAAGGCCACACGGTCGTGATGGTCGGCGACGGGGTGAACGATGCTCCGGCGCTAGCCCAGGCGGATGTCGGCATCGCCATGGGTGTGGCTGGCACACCGGTCGCCATCGAGGCAGCACACGTGGCCCTCATGCGTGAGGACTGGACGCTAGTGCCAGAGCTGGTCCGGATCGCGCGGCGGACCATGAGCGTGGTGCGTCTCAACCTCATCTTCACGGCGGTCTACAACCTGGCTGGCCTGTCGCTGGCGGCGCTGGGCCTCCTGCCGCCCGTGCTCGCGGCAGCCGCGCAGTCGTTACCCGACATCGTCATCCTGGCCAACTCCTCTCGCCTGATCCGGCAGAGGGCATGAGGGGGCTAGCTTGTGACGGTGCGTGCCTCTGATGGCTGCTCGCCTGCGGGGTAGGATGAAGTGGGGGGCCTTTTTATACCGGGTTCAAAGGCTGACCCAGCGGGTGGAGTAGCCTAGGGTCTGGGCGATCTCCATCCGGTTCTTGCCTTGCGTGGCCAGAAGGATCGCGTGCAGTCGGGTGCGGGCGATGGGGTCTTTCCCCGTATGCAGGAGTTGGCGGACCTCACTCAGGGGCAGATGGGTCTTCAGGCGTATGGAGCGCATAGGAGAAGTGTATAGCATTAAAGGGTATCGCTATTATTTCAACTCGGCGCCGAGACAAGAAAAGCGGTAACGGGCGCGGGCCGCGCGCGGCCGTTTGATTGGACCGGTAACGAGATGCCCCGGTTGGGTGCCCCAGCCATCGGTTCGACTGCTTTCGGAGGCCGAAGTGCGAATTGGGAAAGTCCGCTTCGGCGCTTGCTGCTACTGGACGCTTCCGTTACTCTAATGATTGAAGCGATGGCCAGCCTCTGAGTCTGGGACCATCTCGTCGCCGAAGCTTTTTAGCGAGAGGTTTTTCGTAAAGCCGTGAGAATGAAGTTCCATCGTGCAGTCGCTCTTTTGTTGCTGGTCGCTTTCATCTCGCCGCTCGTCGCGCAGCAAGCCCCTAGAACGCCGAACGCGCAGCGCTCGCGAACGCTCAAATCGAGCGAGATGGCCGCCATCGAGCAGGACTTCGCCGAAGCGCTGAGCCTCGTCGAAGAGAACTACGTCGACGGCAACCGGCTGAACTACAACAACCTGATCAAATCCTCCATCATCGGCATGCTCCGCTCGCTCGATCCGCACTCGAACTATTACGACCGCCGAGAATTCGAAGAGCTGCGTAACGATCAGCGTTCGGAGTACTACGGCATCGGCGCCTCCATCGTTGACCGGCGCGTCGGCAATCAAACCGACACATACATCTTAGCGACTTTCGAGAACTCGCCAGCGGCGCTCGCCGGGCTTCGTTTTGGCGATCGCATTGTCGCCGTCGATGGACAACCGATGCGCGGCCGTCCCTCTGCCGAGGTCCGCGATCGAATTCGCGGACCGCGCGGGACAGTGGTTAAAGTCACGGTCGAGCGCGCCGCCACGGGTCGCATCGAGACAGTGGAGATCACGCGCGATGCCGTGGCGCAACCATCCGTGCCGGATGCGTACATGCTCCGTCCCGGCGTCGGTTATGTCGATATGACGCGCGGTTTCAACGTTACGACGGCGGAAGAACTCGAAGAGGCGCTGGAACGGTTGCGTCAGCGCGGCATGAACGGCTTGATCCTCGATCTACGCAATAATCCGGGCGGATTTCTCGATCAGGCGATTCGCGTCGCAGAGAAGTTTCTCAGCGATGGGCAAGTGATTCTAACGCAGAAGGGACGCAATCTGACGGCTGATCGGACCTATCGCGCGACCAACAATTCGCCCGACATGACGCCGCTCGTCATCTTGATCAGTCGCGGCACGGCTTCGGCTTCGGAGATCGTCGCTGGAGCGATGCAGGATCATGATCGTGCACTCATTGTCGGTGAGAACAGCTTCGGCAAAGGGCTGGTCCAAAGCATCATCCCGCTTGATTACGGCGCTGGCTTGACGCTCACGTCGGCCAAGTACTACACGCCCTCGGGCCGTTTGATCCAGCGCGACTACTCCAACGGAAGTTACTACGACTACATCACGCGCGGCGGCGTCGGAAGCCAAGACGAAGAGGCTCCCACCGTCACCAAGCCGACCGGACCGGAAAGTCACACCGACACGGGGCGCCCCGTTTACGGCGGCGGTGGCATCATGCCGGACGAACAGGTCAAACCGCGTTTGATCAAACCCGAGCAACAAAGATTGATCGACCCGATCTTCGCTTTCGTGCGCGAACTCGTCAACGGGCGCATCGCCGGTTTCGACTCTTATAGAGTCCAGCGTCCCATCGAGTACAACCACGAACTACAGCCGACCGATTTTCCCGTGACCGACGCGCTCTACAACGCTTTCAAGAGCTTCGTCGCCAACAATCCGGCCTACAAGAACCTCGCTTCGCTCATCGAGCCGAATCAGGAGTTCGTTCGCCGTCAAATACGCTTCGATATCGTAACAGCCGCCTACGGGACGACCGCAGCCTCGCGCGTTTACGTCGCTGACGATCCGCAAGTGGCGCGCGCCATCGAATTGCTGCCGCGCGCGCGCGAACTGGCGTTGGCGGCACGCAATCGCGCTCCGCGCCAAAAGTCGTTCGAATGAAGCCGCGAGGCGCTGCGAAACGGCGCGCGATTTCTTTGGCGAATAAGAAAGGTGGGCTTTCACGCCCACCTTTCCCTTTGCCCGTTCTCTGGCCGGAGTCAGGTTCCGCCCTCTTTTCGCCGAGCGACCAGCGCCGTCAGTGACGAGCCAACCACTCATCGAAAACCTTGGCCTCTTCGAGCTTGCCGCTCCAACGGGCGCGGTTCTTGCCCGTCAACGCGAGCACCATCGCTTGGTGCTGCCCAGCGCGGTCGCCCATACGCTCGAAATAGTTGTAGAGGCGATCTATTTTGCGCACCGATTCGCGCGCGGCTTCCACTGATCTGAACGATAGGACGTTGCGGAAAAAGCGCGAGTAGATGTTCTGCTCGCGCGCCGTCGTCGTATACAGATCGAAGTAGCCATCGAGCAGTCCGGCGGCTTGCAAAACTTGCGCGACGTAGCTTGGGCGAGCCAGCGTTCGGCGTGCGATCTCGGCCACGTCGGTCGTACCGGAGCGATGAAGTTCGAGGATACGCTCTTTTTTGGTCTGCGCGGCGGACGCGCTTTCCGGGACGGCGTGTTGCATCCGCTCCGTTTCGTCAAGCGTCTCGATGGAGAACAGGCCCAGTTCTCGTTCGAGCATCTTTTCGCTAGTCATCTTCGTTCGCTCCTTCCTTCGACACTAGCTCACACGCCGCACGGCTTCATCCACCGCACGAGGCAAGTTTTTGAGATGGTCGATCAAACTCGAAGCCGCACGCTTGGATAGGTCTTCCACGCGACAGCCAAGCACCGCTTGGCATTCATCGTCGGCATCGACCCCGGCTTCGCGTGCCAGCGCGCGAATCATTCCCAATTGCCGCGGCGTGATCATATCGGCCATTGTTTTGGCCATTGGGTCGCGCGGGAAATCACCGGGCTGTGGGCCCGCTCCGGTCCGCTCGATCACTTCCGATTCGCGTTGGTAGAGTTCGCGCGCGATGCCGAATTTGATCGCCGCCCGTTTCAGCGCATCGTGCTCGGCCTTTTTGATGCCCGTCTCGTTGTCAGCCGTGCCTGTGCCGACGCCTTCTCGCGTCACGCCGTCGATGGTGATGGCAGCGACGACGGCGACCATATCGCCGATCTGCGTGATCGAACGCACGGCGTGCGACCACGTCGGAGCGATGCGGTCGAGGATGTCGGCCACCGTGTGCCATTCGACGTATTCCACCATGTGGACGTTGCCATGTTGATCGCGCCAACCTTCGCGCTGTTTGATCAACTTCGGATCGATCGGTTGGCGCAGCGCGCGCAAGGTCTGCGCGAAAGCGAGAGGGACGACGTTTGCCCCATGCTCCTCTTGGCGCGGCTCTTCGCTCGAAGAAAGAGCCGATCTGTGTGCGGTCTGTTCGGTCGTTTCGGCGGTTTGTTCGTTCTTCTTCATGGTTCGCTCCTTTCTCTCTTTTCGTTCCGCGAGCGAGCGCGCTGAATGGCGTCGCTCCCGTTCGAAGCGCTCCGTGCGCTTCTCGGATGCGGTCTCGTTCGTGTTGGGCGTTGCCGCCGTTGCTTCTTCTTCCGCTGCACGCGCAGCCGAAGCTTCGGACACGCTGCCGTCCGTTGACGGCACGCTTTTGTCCGCGTTTTGCGCCAAGAGCGCATGCTTGACGGCAAGAATGTGCTCGCAACGGAAGGTGAGGTCCTGCGCCGACTGCTCTTCGTACTCAAGGCACGAACAACGGACCTTGCCCGTCTCGTCGCGCCAGACTTCGTACGAAACGCTCCGCCCGCGCAGCGATGGCGCTTGGACGCGGAAACGATCGCCTTCGCGTTTGACCAATCCCATCGCCACCAAACCACGCGCGCGCTTGTCACGCAGCGCCGCTTGCTTTTCCGCTCTTGTTGCCGTCTCCATGACGATTCGTCCTCCTTTCACCTTATGCCGCGCGCTCGGCAGGCAGCGGCTCATCCACCTCATCAAGCCGCTCAGCATTGAGCGCCTTGCGCAAGCGCCTTTCCAAATCGGCGACGCGCGCTTCGAGTTCGGCCACCCGCCGCCCTTGACGATGGACCGTTTTGAACAGCGTGTCGAAGGTCTCCCAAACGTATTCGTTGCTCACCTGTCGCCTTCCCTTCCTCATTTGAACTCGCGGAGCAGCGCCCACCGCTCGTTTCATACGTGAAACAATGTACCACAACCACCGTCTCGTTGCAAGTCCGAAACAGAGTCTTGCAAGTGAGACCGGTTTCTGCTATCTTCTCCCAAGTGGCGAGCACAACGGGTCGCAAGATCACGCTCGTCTCAAAGGAGGCAACGAGAAGATGGCACGCTCATCCAAGAGCCTAGTCAACACGATCGAACTCGGACGCGCCGTTCGTCGTCGGCGGGAGCAACTCGGTTTGAGTTTGCGCGACGTGGCCAACGAGACAGGGGTCTCGGCCTCGACCTTGTCGCGCATAGAGAATGGCACCGGCACGCCCGATACGGACAACATCGCACGGTTGACGCGCTGGCTGAACATGCCCGTCGAGCGCATCATGTCGGGCGAAGAGGCCAAGCCTGTGGTCTACTTTCCGCAAGAAGCGACGCCCGACATCGTCGAGGCGCACTTGCGCGCCGACCGCAATCTGACGCCGGAGACGGCGCAGGCGCTGGCCGAACTGTTTCGCGTCGCTTACGCGCAATTCAGCAGCCAGACGGCCAAAAGCGGTAGCGAGTCCTCACGGCGTCGACGGTAGCATCTCGAAAGCGGCATCGAGGCCAACCGACAAGTGAGGCTTGTGGTGCCGGTTGGCCTCGTCTCGCTATCTGCTCTTCTAGCGCCTCAAGCGATCACACAGCTTCTACGACCTTCTACGAAAAATAGGGTTAAAATACAATACATAATTTTCGCCGATATAATATATAATTTCCGCTGTGCAAGAGTCGGCGCTACCACCCACGACCAAAGGCAGGCGTTACGAACTGCGCGCGCTCGGTCTGCGCGAGTTCGCTGGCCTTCGTCGTCCTGAAGAGCCGCTCGATCCCTTTACCCTCGCCCGTTTCGCCAAGCTCATGGTAATCGATTTCGATCAGATCGAGGGGCTCTCGCCACAAGCGCGTGCGCACCTGCTCGGCGAAGGAGCCGAAGCGTGGTCCGGCGGCACCTGCTCGCGCCCGCTGCCGAACGGCTGGCGGCTGGTCATTCTGAACCCGAAGCATGGCGCGCAGCGCAACAACGCGACGCTGATGGAAGAGGTATGTCACGTCTTTTTAGGGCACAAAGCGAACCGTCTGGCCGCGATCGATCAAGGCAACGGCGGACGACTTGTCGCGCGCGACTACAACCCGCAAGACGAAGAAGCGGCTTACGCCATCGGCGCAGCGGCGCTGGTCCCCTTTGCCGCGCTTCGTCGCTTCGTGCGCCGAGGGGATTCAGCAGCCGAAATCGCGCGCCACTTCAACGTCAGCCGTGAGCTGGTCGAATACCGGCTCAAGGTCACGCGACTGTGGTCCGAATATCGCGAGCGACAAACGCGCGTTAACGGAGGCCGAAACGCACACGACCATCAGTAAAGGCCCGAGCGTAGACTCCCCAGCGCTTCAGCCCGTTGCTGCTTTAGCAAGTCGTCCGGGCACCATGTCACGCAAGCCGCCAACAGAGAGACTCGAAGAGCTGCGCGACGCGATCAAAAGCGCGCTCGATTACCGCGACTTTTACCTTCGCTATTGTTCGAGGGCGCGCGTTTGCGGAGCAAGACTCCAAGCCTTCTGCCCCATCCCGGCGCACGGTCATAGCGGGCGCGGACGCCCGAGCCTTTCGGTCGATTTAGTTCGCGGGCTGTTCCACTGCTTTTCGCGCGACGAAGGTGGCGATGCCATACGCTTCTACGAACTCATGCACGGCGTGACGTTCGCTCAGGCCGTGCGCGAGATGGCTTCGCTGCTCGGCCTCGATGGAAAGCAAATGCCGTTGGCCTTTCGCGCTGCGCCGGACATCGAACCGATGGAACCGCTCGACGACGAGCAGTTGACGACGATCTGCGAGTCTTTTCTCGCCATCTGCCGCACGCAAGAGCAGGCCGAAGGGCTGAACTACCTAGCGCGACGCGGCATCGCGCCGGAAACGGCGCAGCGCGCGGGCGTCAGCTATTTTCCGCGCCGCGCCTACCGCCGCGTCATGGAGAAGCTGCGCGGGAAGTTTTCGCCCGAAGAGCTGCAGCGAAGCGGGTTATTCAACCGTCGCGGGCATCTGACATTTTACCAACACCGTCTCCTCTTCCCTTTTCTTATCGAAGGGCGCGCGCGCTATCTGCAAGCGCGTGCCATCGCTTCAGGTATCGAGCCGCGTTGGCACAACATGCGCGGCAACGTTCCAGCGCTCTACAACGTCGATCTGCTGGACGCGCTTCCGAGCGGGTCAGTGGTCTACTTGGTCGAAGGCTTCACCGATACGCTCACGCTGCTGACGCACGGTTTCGCCGCCGTCGGACTGGTCGGGGCTGGCGGACTCAAAGAGGAGTGGATCGCGCCGCTCGGACGCTTTCGCGTCGTCGCATTGCTCGATCCGGACGAGGCAGGAAGGCGTGCGGTCGCGCGCTACCGGGAAACGTTCGGTGCGCGTCGCTTGCATCTGGCCAACCTTTTCTTGCCCTCGGACGTCAATGACTTCTTCCGCCAACGGCCATCCGCCTCGCTGGAACTGGCCTTACTCACCGAAGCGGCGCTCGAGCGGCGAGAAGACGCAGAGTGGCCGTCGGATAAGCGGACAGGCTATAATTTACGGCTTTAGCACGACGAGGGGACGAAACCGTGGATCGAGAGAACAGATCGAGTCTGGCGACCGAGCTGAGCATCGTCGATAAGCTACGCCTACTGCTCGACATCACGAAGAAGATCAGCCGCTCGCTCGACGTCAACGAAGTGCTCAACCTCGTCATGGAGACGCTCGGTTCGCTCATCCCATACGATGCGGCGGGCATCTACATCATCGAGCGCAACGGGCGACGCACAGCTAACGGCGAGATGATCTTCCATGCCGAAGCCGTGCGCGGCTACGACATCGAAGAGTTGACTGAACTGCGCCTCAAAGCCGGCGAAGGGATCATCGGTTACGTCGCGCAAACGGGCGAGCCGGTCATCTCGCCCGACGTGCGGCGTGATCCGCGTTACATCAACGCCCGCGAGCGGACGCGCTCCGAGATGGTCGCCCCGATCATCTCGAACGACGAGGTGATCGGCGTCTTCGATCTCGAAAGCGACGAACCGAACGCATACACGGAGGATGATCTGCAGGTCTTGATGTTGCTCGCTTCGCAAGTGGCGATCATCATCGAGAAAGCGATGCTCCATCAGGAGCTGGTCGAGAAACGCCGGCTCGAAGCGCAACTCGAGGTCGCGCGGCAAGTGCAACTGGCGCTGCTGCCTTCGCGCCATCCGCAGATCGAAGGGTTCGACATCAGCGCCTACAACTTCTCTTCAGAACAGGTCTCAGGCGACTACTACGACTTCGTGCAAATATACGAAGATCAACTCGGCTTGGTGATCGCCGATGCGTCGGGAAGAGGCGTGCCGGCAGCTTTGCTGATGGCCTTTTTGCGCGCGTCGTTGCGTTCGGCGATCCACGTCGGCTACGCGACCAACGTCTCGATGGCCAAGGTCAATTCGTTGCTCTGCGAATCGGTTGAGGACAGCCAGTTCGTCACCGCGTTTTACGGCGTGCTCGATGCGACCAACAAGACGCTCGCTTACGCCAACGCCGGACACAACCCGCCGCTGTTGCTCGATGCCGACGGCACGCCACATTTCATCGAACGTGGCGATCTTCCGCTCGGCATGTTCAGCAATGCGCGCTACTACGAATACTATTTGACGCTTGCGCCCGGACAAATCCTCGTGCTCTACACCGACGGTTTGACCGAAGCGACCAACGAGGACGGCGAAGAGTACGGCCGCGAGCGACTGGCCCAGACGGTTCGGCGCGAGCGCGATCGCCGCGCGCGCGATCTCATCGATGCCATATACGGCGACGTTCTTCTCTGGACCGGCGGGCGCGGCGCCCACGACGACGTCACGCTGATCATTGCCAAGGCGCTGTGAACCATGGACGACCGAAGCCCCAACGCAGAACGCATTCGCGCGCTGGCACGCCAGATGCTGTCTTCGGCCTCCGCGCACGACGAAGAGGAGTTCGCCCCCGAGGTGACGCGCGATGAATCGGCCAAACGGATCATCACCGAGGCGGATGTGCGCGATCTGCCGGAGCGAGCGCGATTGCGCGTCGCCGCCGACGCGCGCTTGACGCCGCTCGCCGCAGACATCGTCCGCGACCGCGGGATCGAACTCGTCCGCCGCGCGCCGCGGCGCGGTCGTTCGACTCCGAAGCTGATCGCCGTCGGCGCCGACCACGGCGGCTACGAGATGAAAGAGGCGCTCAAAAGCTTTCTCGTCGAGCTCGGCCACCGCGTCCGCGACTTCGGCACCGATTCCACGTCGGCGGTTGACTATCCGGATTTCGCCCACGCTGTGGCGCGCGCCGTCTCGCGCGGCGAAGCCGATCTCGGCATCATCGTCGATGCGGCGGGCATCGGCAGCGCCATTACAGCGAACAAGGTGCCGGGCGTGCGCGCCGCCGCCTGCTACTCGGTCGAGCTGGCACGCAACTCGCGCGAGCACAACGGCGCAAACGTCCTGACGCTCGGCAGCCGCACGATCGACCTCGAACAGATGCGCCAGATCGTGCGCGCGTGGCTCGAATCGGAGATCAGCGAAGAGCGCCACCGGCGTCGTGTCACCAAGATCGAAGCGATCGAGCGGCAGTACGCGCGCGGTTAACCCCTTTTTCGCAAAGCGCTTTGCAAGATGAAGTCAACAGCCGAGAGCGAAGCGTTTCAAGATGCTCCTTTGAATGAAAAGGTCATGCCAAAGCGTCGAGGATGACCGACGGCCTGCAACGGCCAAATAAAGCGATGATCGGTTACAACGGCGAAACGCCGACTGACGTGAGCGGAAGCGATGATCGGTTACAACGGCGAGTTGGAGAGTTTGGTCGAACAGATCACAGAGGAGATCGTCGCGCGACTCGAACGCGAGCGCGGGATCGATCAAGCCGCGCTGTGCGGCTGCACCTCAGACTGCTTCAATCGTTGTCCCGAACGGATGCGGCGCGTCGTGGACGCAGGGGCGGCGCGCATCGGTTTGGTCCTAGGCGAAACGGCGTCGGCGCGCGACTGGGCCAGCTTGATCGATCACACGTTGCTCAAACCGGAAGCGACTGAAGCGGATATACGCCGCCTGTGCGATGAAGCGGCACAATACGGTTTCGCTTCCGTGTGCGTCAATCCTTTCTGGGTGAAACTGGCCGCTTGCCTGTTGCGCGGCACGGGCGTCCCCGTCTGTACCGTGATCGGCTTTCCGCTCGGCGCGACGCTTCCGGACGTCAAAGCGTATGAAACGCGGCGCGCGATCTTCGACGGCGCGCGTGAAGTCGACATGGTGATCAACATCGGCGCGCTCAAATCCGGCGACGATTGCGCCGTCGAACACGATATCGAAGCCGTCGTCGCGGCTGCGCACGAACACGGCGTGCTGTGCAAAGTCATCATCGAAACGGCGCTGTTGACCGATGAGGAGAAGGTGCGCGCCTGCTTGGCGGCCAAACGCGCCGGAGCCGATTACGTCAAAACCTCGACCGGATTCGCCAAAGGCGGCGCGACCGTAGCCGATGTCGCGCTGATGCGCGAAGTGGTGGGCGGCGAGATGGGCGTCAAAGCCTCAGGCGGCGTGCGCGATCTGAAGCAGGCGCGTCAATTGATCGAAGCTGGAGCGACGCGCATCGGCGCGAGCGTCGGCGTCAAGATCGCGCAAGAAGCGAGCGGACAGAAGATGACAGCGCCGGAGACAAGGACCGCCTATTGATTGGTGACCACAGTAGCAGACTCTTTGCGAACAGATGGCGCTCGATGAAGCACTTCGGATCGTGAGAGCTTCTCATCTATCTCCAACGAAACCCACACGCGCCATCGAGTACACGGCATGCTGAGGATAGGACTTTGCGCGCGCCGATCAAGCAGCGCCCTTGTCGAGCGTGCAGCACGGTGAGAACGACCTCGCCGCCCGTATCACAAAGGCGCTCCGTGCTACGGTTCACCGACAGCGTAGTCACCGCGCTCTTCCCTCACGCCTGCACCACAAAGGCGCTCCGTGCCACGGCTCACCTAGAAAATCGAAAACTTCGATCGCAGAATCGCCTGTTCCCTCTGCTGCCTCGCATCGCGTTACGGTCTATCTAGAAAATAGAAAACCGAAAAGCCTTTCGCGCGCCGCAGCGCGTCGCCGCGCCGAACGAAAAGACTTTAGCAAGCGTGTCCGCATGGACACCGTTGATCTGAATACGTCACCGCATTCGATGCGCTGTTATGGCTGCGGGTGGCGCGTTTCGCCCCCCTTCTTCTTCAAGAGCTGTATGAACTGACGCATGGCGGGCGTCTGATGGCGCAAACGGTGGCGCACAACAGCGATGGTGCGTGCTGGCGTGCTATCGGCCAAAGCCCGATACACGCGCCGCTTGCTCCGGTCGCCCTCTTTAGCCATCTCCGGAATCAAAGAGATGCCCTGTCCCGCAGCGATCAGCGAGAGCACGGTCGGAAGCTGTGCGCTGCGACAGGCGACCTTCGGTTCGAACTCCCGTTGCCGACAAAAGCTCGCCACCTGTTCGCCCAAACAGTGCATTTCGCTCAAGAGGATGAACCTTTCGGCGCGCAGATCCTCTAGCCGCACGCGCTTGCGTCTAGCCAAGCGATGCCCGCGCGGCATGGCCAGCCACAACGGCTCGGTGAAGAGCGGCTCGACGCGCAGGCGCGCGTCCGCAACAGGCAGGGCGACGATGGCGAGATCGATCTCGCCCGCAACCGCGGCGGCGAGTAACTGATGTGTGACATCTTCCTGTAGCAAGATCTCCACCTCCGGATAACGGCGCAGGAAAAGCTCGATGGCCGAAGGGAGCAGATATGGCGCCACCGTCGGGATGACGCCAATGGCAAGCTTGCCTTGAACGGTGTGCGTCGCATCGCGCATTTGGCGTTCGACCTGTTCGACTTCGGCGAGAATCGCCGTTGCGTGATCGAGCAGGAGCCGTCCGGCATCGGTGAGCACGACGCGCCGTCCCAAACGGTCGAACAGGCGCTGGCCGAGACGGCTTTCGAGTTTCATGATCTGTTGGCTCAAGGAGGGCTGCGAAACGTGGCAACGTTCGGCGGCGCGACTGAAACTGCCCGTTTCGGCGACGGCGACGAAATAGCGCAACTGGTGCATCTCCATCTTCGGTTCAAGCCCCTCACGAACTATAGTTTTTTCCTATCGGAAATATACGAAGAAAGTATTTTACATTATGATCCGTTCCGGCTATAAAACCACCTCGTTCTCATCAAGCGGCGAGCGCCTCCGACAGCGATCCATCGTGCGGAGGCATCGCTTTCTCGAAATTTGCCATACTCGCAGAGGAGGAATGCAACTATGTTCTTGCGCATCAACAGGCTACAGATCGAACTGCCGCAGCCCAAAGAGGCCTCGCCGGATGCCGCAGCCGCTGTCCAAGAGCTTCTCGGCGGAAGGTTCGGCGAAATGTCGACGCTGATGAACTACATGTACCAATCGTTCAACTTCCGTCAGCGCGATAAACTCAAACCGTATTACGACCTGATCGCTAACATCGCCACCGAGGAGCTGGGGCACATTGAACTGGTGGCAGCGACGATCAATCTCCTGTTGCAGGGAGCGACGTCCGATGGCGATCCCGTATCAGCGCCGCTATCGCCCGGTGTGCACGCGCGCAACACGCGCCATTTCATCGAGACGGCGCAAACCGCAGTGGTCGCCAACTCCATGGGCAAGGGCTGGTCAGGCGATTACGTCTTCAACAGCGGTAACCTCGTGCTCGACCTGCTGCACAATTTCTTCCTCGAATGCGGCGCGCGCACGCAAAAGATCCGCGTCTACGAGATGACCAATGACCCGGTCGCGCGCGAGATGATCGGGTACCTGCTCGTGCGCGGCGGCGTCCACGCTTTGGCTTACGCCAAGGCTTTGGAGACGGTAACGGGCGTCGATGTGAAGAAGATGTTGCCGATCCCGGACGTTCCGAACTCAAAATTCCCCGAAGCGCGGCGCTACGAAGAACGGGGCTTCCATCGTTTCCTCTACCGCTTCAGTCTTGAAGACTACAAGGACATCTCCAAACTCTGGACGGGCGAGCATCCGGACGACGGGCAACCGCTCGAAGTCAAAGACGGGCCGCCCGAAGGGGGCGAAGTGCCAGTGTTGCCGAACGTCGAGGAAGAGTTCGCGCCGGGCGTGAACTTCGCGACCTTGAACGAGATCGCCAAAAAGATTCTCAGCTGAAATACAGGGACAAGGCTGAGGATGGGACCGGCGGCATTCTCGCGATGGCGCCGGTCTTCGTTTTTGCGCTGGAAGAAAGGTCTTGCATTGGACCGGCTTCGGGTCTATGCTCGCCGATAAAGCGACTGCAGATCCGTTGCGAGGAGGGTTTGAGCATCATGAAGCGGAACCTGCTGGCGTTGATTTTAGGCGGTGGGGCAGGCACGCGCCTCTTCCCGTTGACGCAACGACGCTCCAAACCGGCCGTCCCGCTCGCTGGCAAATACCGTTTGGTTGATGTCCCGATCTCGAACTGCATCAACTCGGATGTGACCAAGATATTCGTTCTTACGCAATACAACTCCGCTTCGCTCAATCGCCATATCGCCCAGACCTATCGTTTCTCGCAGTTCAGCGACGGTTTCGTCGAAATCCTCGCCGCCGAGCAGACGCCGGAGAACCCGCAATGGTTTCAGGGCACAGCCGACGCCGTTCGCCAAGTGCTGCCGCACATCGAGGATTGGCGCGTTGAGACGTTGCTCATCCTTTCGGGCGATCACCTCTACCGCATGGACTATCGCGAGTTCATTCGCCGTCACGACGAGACGGGAGCTGACGTGACCATTTCGGTCATCCCGTGCGCCCACGAATCGGCTTCGGAGTTCGGGCTTTTGAAGACTGATGAGACGGGGAGAGTGGTCGAGTTCCGCGAAAAGCCAAAGGGCCAAGCGCTCGAAGCGATGCGCGTCGATACGCGCGCCTTCGGACTGAGCGATGAACAAGCCGCCGCACGCCCCTTTCTCGCTTCCATGGGGATATACGTCTTCAACTACAAGAAGATCGTCGAACTGCTCAAACAGGACACCTCGTGGGTCGATTTCGGGCGCGAAGTGATTCCAGCGGCGATCCGCTGCTGCAACGTGCAAGCCTATCTGTTCAAAGGCTACTGGGAAGACATCGGAACGATTTCGGCCTTTTACAAGGCCAATCTGGACTTGACTTCGCCGCTTCCGAAGTTCAACTTCTTCGACGCTGATGCGCCCATCTACACGCGGGCGCGGTATCTGCCGCCGTCGAAGGTCCACAACTGCGAGATCGTCGACTCGATCATCAGCGAAGGCTGCATCATCAACGGCGCGCGCATTCACCGGTCGATCATCGGGCTACGCAGCCGCATCGGGCGCGGCGCGTTCATCGAGGAGACGATCTTGATGGGCGCCGACTATTTCCAGACGCTCGAAGAGATGGCTGAAGACCAACGCGCCGGCCTGCCGCGCGTCGGCATCGGCGAAGGCTCCATCATCAGCCACGCGATCATCGACAAGAACGCGCGCATTGGAGCCGGCGTCCAGTTGATCAACGAAGCCGGTCTTGAGTGCGTCGACGGACCGGGCGGCATGTTCTACATACGCGACCGCATCATCATCATTCCCAAAAACGCCGTCGTTCCCGACGGCACAGTGATTTGAATGCCGTCGCTTCGGATGGCATGATGATTTAACGCGCAAGAATTAGCGCAAGACCACGAGGGTGTGTCCGCCGATGTCGCAGACACCGCGTTCCCTAGCGCATACGACTTCGTGGACTTGAAAGCTTCTTCCGCGCGCTCCGTTATCTCCCGGCGCGTGCGATTCGGCATAGGAAGACCGTTTTCGAGTCGCGTCGGTTGAAACCTTTCGCTGCGCTCGTTCGTTATAATCACGAAAAGCGAGAGAATTCTTCCCCGACGGAGGGAGACGAGATGAAGAGCTTTCTAGCATCGCTCGCGCTATTCGGACTCATGACGATGAGCCTGCAAGCGCAACAGAACTTGCCGCCGCTGATCCCACGCGAAGTCCTTTTCGGCAACCCCGAACGGGCAAGCCCGCAAATTTCGCCTGACGGGCGCTTGCTCGCCTATTTGGCGCCGCACAACGGCGTGCTCAACGTTTGGGTGCGCACCATCGGCCAACGGGATGATCGCGTTGTCACCGATGATCGCAAACGCGGCATACGCATCTATTTCTGGCAGCCCGACAGCCGCCACATCATCTACCTGCAGGATCAAAACGGCGATGAGAACTGGCGCGTCTACCAAACATCTATAGAAACCAAGCAGACGCGCGACTTGACGCCGTTCGAGCGCGTGCAAGCGCGCATCGTCGCCGTCTATCCAGACATCCCGGATCGCATATTGGTGGCGCTCAACAACCGCGATCCGCGCTTACATGATGTTTACCGCGTCGATTTGAAGACCGGCAAGCTCGAGCTCGACACGCAGAATCCGGGCGACGTGGCCGATTGGGTGGCGGATAACGAACTGCGCGTGCGCGCGGCGGAAGTCCTTCTGCCCGATGGCAGCGCGGAGATACGCATTCGCGATAACGAGCGATCGCCGTGGCGGGTCTTCCTCAAGTGGGGGCCCGACGAATCTTTCGGCGGGATCGCGGGGTTCACACAAGACAACCGGCGCGTGTGGTTGATTTCGAGCGTCGAGGCGAATGCGGCGCGATTGCTCGAAGTCGACCTAGCGACCGGCAAGCAGCGCGTCATCGCCGCTGACCCGCAGTATGACGTCGGCGGCATTCTGGTTCACCCGCGCAAGCGCACGCTGGAAGCGGTCAGTTTCGTGCGCGCGCGTACCGAGTGGCAGATCATCGATCGGTCGCTCGAACCCGATTTCGCTGCGCTGCGCAAGGTGCGCGATGGCGATATCTCGATCAGCAGCCGTGATCTCGACGACCGCACGTGGATCGTCTCTTACGTTGTAGATGATGGACCGGTCTACTGGTACACATATGACCGTCGGAGCCGCCGCGCGCAACTGCTATTCAGCAACAATTCGAAACTGGAAAAGTACAAACTCGCCAAGATGCAGCCCATCTCGTTTCGCGCGCGCGATGGGATGACGATCTACGGCTACCTGACCCTGCCCGTCGGCGTCGAACCGCGCGATCTGCCGATGGTGCTTCTCGTTCACGGCGGCCCGTGGGCGCGCGATACGTGGGGCTACAACCCAATGGTCCAGTGGCTTGCCAATCGCGGCTACGCCGTGCTGCAAATCAACTTCCGCGGCTCAACCGGATACGGCAAAGCCTATCTGAACGCCGGCGATCGCGAGTGGGCCGGCAAAATGCACGACGATTTGATCGACGGCAAGAACTGGGCCGTCAAACAGGGCATCGCCGATCCGAAGCGCGTCGCCATCATGGGCGGCTCATACGGCGGTTATGCGACTTTGGTCGGGCTCGCCTTCACGCCGGATGACTTCGCAGCCGGAGTGGACATCGTCGGGCCGTCCAATCTCGTTACGTTGCTGCAATCGATTCCGCCCTACTGGGCGCCGATCAAGGCTACTTTCAACAAACGCATGGGCAGCGACGAAGAATTTTTGAAGTCGCGTTCGCCGCTGTTTCGCGCCAACCAGATCAAGAAGCCGCTCCTGATCGGACAGGGAGCGAACGATCCGCGCGTCAAACAGGCCGAAAGCGATCAGATCGTTGAGGCTTTGCGCAAGGCCAACATCCCGGTCGAGTACATCGTCTACACGGACGAAGGGCACGGCTTTGCGCGTCCCGAGAACCGTTTGCATTTCTACGCCAAGGCCGAAGAGTTCCTCGCCAAACATTTAGGCGGACGCTTCGAGCCGATGGGCGAGATCCGAGGCCACTCCGGCGTGATCAAGTAAGCGCCGGTGCGCGCAGCGCATTCGCTTTGCAAGCCTTGCGAACATCGCCGCGCGCGTAACTGCCATGAACTCGCACGAAACGGCATGTGCATACGATTCCGGCAACACCTTGCCACGTGAGTAGGTTTGAGTGGGCGTGCGGCAATCGAGCGAAGTTCGGACCGCTTTTGTCTGGCAGTTGAGAGACTGGATCTCGGCTAGGACTTTATTCGGAGGCCGTCCTTGGACCGAACGCCTTCGGCTGGCGAACGGGACGAACTTCGCTCTGCTTTTCGGCTCTGCTTTCGACGTCGCGCCTCGATGCCGCCATGCCGCGGAGCGCGCTCGCCGACCAAACAGAGGCGCGACGCTGACCTTAACGTGGAGGCGTTTGAATTGGCTTCATGGCCTTCCGAGCAAGCTCGATCTAGCTGCGTCGACGAATTGAATCCTTCTCTCTAGTCTGCCAAGCTGTAGTCGAATCCGAAACGACCGATCTTGATCTTGCCCCGCCCGCCCGTTGGCGGCTCAATGTAGAAAGAGTAGATCGCGCCCCGTCTGTTCTCGACGGTCGCTCGCACGGCTCCGACCTGACCGCCATCGGTTGCCCTGTAGAAGACGACGCGCAACGCATCCACGGCCAACCGCTGGTAACCGAAGACGTATTCGCCCGGCGATAGATCGAGATCGCCGACTCTAATGGGCACTTGTGTCTTGAAGAAATGCGTGTATTTGCCTTCGGCTTCGTAGCCGGCCGTGATGATTACGACGCCGAAGATGTGATGTCCGCTGCCATCGACGATCCCCGAAGCGGTCCGCAACTCGGTCTCGATTCTCTCTTTGATGACGGGCGCGCGCTCCGGGACGACGGCGCGCAACTCATCTTCGGTCATCCGGCGCCATTTAGCAATCTCCTGGTTTCCGCGCGCGTTTTCGATGGACCAGTCTTCACCGAACGACGACGAGCCGCCGACCATTGCGCACAGCGTCAACAAACAGATCGATGAAAAGAGCCTTCCTCTCATCTTCGCCCCCTCGAACGAAAATCGGCGTGCGACCTAAATCTGCGTCTCACCAACTGCGACCCGGCGCGATGCTTGCGTCCTCGAACGAAAATCAGCGTGTGGGTTGCACCTTCATCTTGCGACAAGATCTTAAACCGATCGCTCTGCAAACGGAAATCGCGAGGTCGCTTGGCGCCTTTGGCGTCGGGATCGGCAAGCCGATTCGTTCAAGGCTTGCGCGCGTCCGAAGGCACGGCGCGCGGGATGTCGTCGATCGAGAGCGCATCGGCCGGTTCACTCTTCGCGCCGCGGAGCACGGGCGGCAACTTCGGACGTGGGATTTTGATCGTCTCTAAAGCATCAGCACGCTTCAAGATGCTGCCGTTGCTTCCCGCTACCCACAGTTTCGCGTCGCCGCGAAAAGCGACGGCGTAAAGACGAGCGCTTCCGACGTTCGGCACCAGACGCCACGTCACACCACCGTCGCGCGTTTGCAAAACGAAGCCCTGATCGCCGACCGCTGAAGCGTGATCGCGGTCGGCAACCGCGATGGCGAAGAGGTTGACGCCAACGCCGCTCTCCAGATCGCGCCACGTCGCCCCGCCATCATCCGTGCGCAAAATCAAGCCGCGCGCGCCGACGATGTAGCCGCGACGAGCATCGGCGAAAGCGACCGCGTAGAGCCATTCGCGTGCTTTGAGATCGAGGAAATTCCACGTCGCGCCGCCATCGGTGGTGCGCAAGATCGCCCCGCCCGAGCCAACTGCCACGCCCGTTTTTTCGTCCACGAACCAAACGGCTTCGAGCCACGCGAGCGTGTTCGAGCGCTGAAAGCGCCACGTCGCGCCACCGTCGCTCGAATGCATGATCGTCCCGCGCGCGCCGACGATCCAGCCTCGGTTCTCATCAATGAAATGCACGCCGAGCAAGTCCTGATCCGTTTCGACAAGGACCTTCTGCCAGATCAGGCCGCCATCGGCTGTGCGCAACACTGTGCCTTTGTCGCCGACGGCCCAACCGCGCCGTTCATTCACGAAGTGGACGGCGTTTAGCCGCGCGTTCGTCCCCGACGGGCGAACGGTCCAGCTCCTCCCTCCTGAATCGGTGAAGAGTATTTTGCCACGCGCGCCGACGGCCCACCCCCTTGCATCGTCGATGAAGAAGATGTCCGTCAAATCATCGCGCACGCCGTCAGTTAAACGTCGCCATTCGATGCCGCCATCATCCGTGCGCAAGATCAAACCGCCGTCTCCGGCCGCCCAGCCCGTCCTGTCATCGGAGAAATAAACTGTGAGCAAGCGCGGTTCGGTCTTGACGCTCACTGGCAACCACCACTCGCCGCCGTTGCCCGTGCTCAGCACAATGCCGTCGTCGCCGACGATCCACCCGCGCCGTTCATCGCGGAAGAAGACCGATACGAGACCGGCTTTGACGTAACTTTCTACCTTCTGCCATGTCTTGCCGCCATCGCTCGAACGCAAGATCGTGCCGCTCGCTCCGCAGGCGATCACCTTCTGTTTGCCAACGAAGGCTACGCCAGTCAGCGCGACCGCCGTCTCCACTGAACGCGGACTCCACGTGCTTCCGCCGTCCTCTGTGACCAGCACTAGACCGCGATCGCCGACCACCACTCCACGCTTCTCGTCGGCGAAGGCGACGTTCCACAACCGCGCGTTCACCCCCGACGCTTGCCGGTGCCAACTCCTTCCGCCATCCGATGTGGCGATGATGCACCCGTATGTGCCAACGGCCCACCCGTGTCGCCCATCTGGCGCAAAAGCGACGGCATAAAGATGGTCTGAAACGCCGCTTCGCACCTGTTTCCACCGATTGCCGCCATCATCGGTCACCAAGACGACGCCGCGCGCACCGACGATCACTGCTGAACGACGATCCCGAACGAACAGTCCGTAAAGGGCCGTGCGCGAAGGCGACGCCTGCCATTCCCAATTGAAGCCGCCTGACACCGTGTGCAAGATCGCACCATCGGCGCCGACGGCCCACCCGTGCGCACCATCGGAAGCGAAGCGAATCGCGTAGATGGCGCCACCCTGCGGCACAGGGTTCTGCCACACCCACGCGCGACGAGGCTGTGCGCTGGCCGCCGTCGCGCAGAGCAACAAAAGCAGAAGCACGTTGAATTTGAGCAGGAAAGACGACACGATTCGGTTGCGCGCGCTTGTTCTTCGGTCGGGATCGAAGAAGCTGCTCGAAAGTTGAACTCCTATCAACTGGCCGACAGCCGAGGAATTCACCGCGGCATGACTTGCGGCCTTCTCGATCACAAACGCCCGGGCGACGCTGAAAACGCTGCTGGCTCCGAGATTTCAGGACGACCGAGGTCGCGCAAGCAACGCTTAGGCCGAACGGCAAAAGCTTCGATGCGCAACGCGCCGCTCGAGGTTACCGTGTCGACCCGAAAATGGCCGCTAGATCTCGCCTTTTTGAACGACGCGCTGCGCTCGCTCCTCCAACTGCTGGAGCAACTCCGGCTCGACGCGCCCCGCACGAGCGATGCGGCGCGCCGTCTCATCAACGGCTTCCTGAATTGGATGTCCGGCGTGACCGCGCGTCCACAACCATGTGATCTCATGTGCGTCGGTGGCGCGCTCAAGCTGCCGCCACCAATCGCGGTTAGTCCTTTTGCAAAAGCGCCCCGTCATCGTCTCGACGACGTAACGCGAATCCGTGACGACCGACACGCGGCAAGGCTCGCGCAGAGCTTCGAGGCCGAGGGTCGCCGCGGCGATCTCGGCCTGTTGATTGGTGGCATTTCCCAAGTAGCGCGCGACCGCACGCCAAGAGGCGCGATAGTTCAAAAGCGCGACCGCGGCGGCGCGCGCCTCGCCGTGTCCATTGCCCAAACTCGATCCGTCGCAGTAAATCGTCACCGTTTTCAAACGCTCTCCTTTTTGCCCTGACAATTCTTCAGACGAAGCGGCTGCATTTGTGGTCTGAATAAAGCTCGAAAGATGCGCTCTCGGATCCGATCGGTTCACCCGACCGAGGCGAGGCCGAACCTTTCATCGCGTCGCACGCGCTCGATCATCTGCGCCGTATCGCGCGTGTGGCGTCGCTCTGTGATGTAGCGGTCGGCTTCGCGCCGCGCCTCTTCGAGAAGGCGCAGGTCGCGCACCAGATTCGCTAGCCGAAACATGGGCAATCCCGATTGACGTGTGCCGAGGATCTCGCCCGGACCGCGGATCTCCAAGTCCTTCTCCGCGATGCGAAACCCATCGGATGATTCTTCCATGATGCCCAATCGTTCGCGCGCGACCGAGGTCTGTTTATCTGAGGCGATCAGCACGCAGAAGGATTGTTCGGCGCCGCGCCCGACGCGCCCGCGAAGCTGATGAAGCTGCGAAAGGCCGAACCGTTCGGCGTGTTCGATGATCATCACCGAAGCGTTGGGCACATCGACGCCGACTTCGATCACGGTCGTCGAAACGAGGATCTGCGTCTCGCCAGCGACGAAGCGGCGCATCACCTCCTCTTTCTCCGCTGCCTTCATCTTGCCGTGCAAAAGCCCAACCGTGAAGTGCGGGAAGATCTCATCGCGCAACTTCTCGTACATGCGCGTCGCCGCCTTGAGGTCTAGCTTCTCTGATTCTTCGATCAGCGGATAGACGACGTAGACCTGCCTCCCTTTGCGCACCTCGCGTTCGATGCCGCGATAAACCCCAGCGCGATTGTCTTCGCCGACGACCACCGTTTTTACGGGGGTGCGCCCAGGCGGGAGCTCATCGATCACCGACACGTCCAGATCGCCGTAAACGGTCATCGCCAGACTGCGCGGAATGGGCGTCGCCGTCATCACGAGCACGTCCGGATTGTAGCCGCGCTCGCGCAGCGCGGCGCGTTGAAGCACGCCGAAGCGGTGCTGCTCGTCGATCACGACGAGGCCGAGCTTATGGAACTTGACCGCCTCTTGAATCAGCGCGTGCGTGCCGATGCAACAGTGGATTTCGCCCGCCGCTAGGTCGGCGTGTAGACGCCTTTTCTCGCCCGCACGAAGACTGCCGGTGAGCAACTCCACGCGATAAGGCGTCGGCGCGAGCAGGCGTTTGATGTTGCGCGCATGCTGTTCGGCGAGTATTTCGGTCGGCACCATCAGCGCCGCCTGATAGCCGTTCTCCATCGCCGCGAGCATCGCCAAGACGGCGACCACCGTCTTACCGCTTCCGACATCCCCTTGCAGCAAACGATTCATCGGCGCGTTCGACTGCATGTCGTCGAAGATACGGCGAACGGCCCGTTCCTGTGCGGTAGTGAGTTTGAAAGGTAGGATGGAGAAGATGCGCTCGCGCATCTTCTCCGTGATCTCGATGACGGCGCCCTTTGGCTCCGCTTCGCGTTCGCTGCGGCGAAGCGCGAGTGCAAACGAAGTCCAGAAGAACTCCTCGAAGATCAATCGCCGATGCGCCGGACTGCGCGCTTGCTCGTATTGGTCAAGTGGCGCATCTTCCGCTGGGAAGTGTATGCGCCGCAACGCTTCGGCGCGACCGACCAGATTTTGACGCGCGATCAAGTCGGCGGGCAACGTCTCCGTGATCGCCTCATCCGGCAATCGGTCCAGCACGGCATGCATGATCTCGCGCAAGCGTTTCGTGCGGAATTCGCCCAGCTTGCGATAGATCGGCACACGTCGCCCGGCGTGGATCGTCGCCAACGCAGGATCGCCCTCGTCATCTTCAGCTTCATCTTCCGGCAAGTCTTCGGCGAGCGTCGCTTTCTCTTCCGCGCGCGCTTGCTCTTCGGCGAGTTTCAAAAGGCCGTGCGCTGGGGCCTGCCCAGGGAGCACCTCCAGTTCATCGGGCTTGTTCAGACGCAACGCGAAAGTATTGCGCCGCGCGTCCCACTCCCATCGCCCGAAAGCGATGAAGCGCGTCCCGCGCGCGAACTTCTGCGTGTAGTATTTGACGATGCGCGATGCCTGATGGCCCGAGATGAACCACCAGACGACGACCGGTCTGCCCGTTTTTTCGGCATCGCTCGCCGTGATCTCGAAGATGTAAAGCGGCGGTTTTTTGGCCGAGCGGTTGCGTCCGACCTGATAGCCTCCAGCGACGCGCGCGTAAAGTTCAAGCGAAGCTTCCACACCGTTGCGCAGATCGATGATGCGCGCCAGATGCGACCGGTCCTCATAACGCATCGGGAAATAGGTAAGCAGATCCTCGACCGTCGCTTCAGCCGCATCGCGCTTGCCGACGTAAGCAGCGACCGCCAACGCCAGCCGACGCGCCCCGTGCTGGCCCAGTCGCGGGATCCCACATTCGGAAAGCGAAATCAGAGGTGTGGCAAGCGATAGCATCTACAGCGTAAGAGGCTCCTCCGATCAGTTCGCTGACGCGCAGAACCGATCGAACGCCGCGATCAATTGGCGCGCGATGCGCGGCGCGTCGCTCGCTTCGATCTCGCGCCGCTCCATCATGTAAACGAGTTCGCCGTCCTTCAAAATGGCGATCTGCGGCGATGAAGGCTGATAACCGGTGAAGTAGCTACGCGCGCGCGCCGTCGCCTCGATGTCGGCTCCGGCGAAGACCGTGATCACGCGATCCGGCTTGACGGGGTGTTGGAGGGCCATCGCCACTGCCGGACGCGCTTTGCCCGCCGCGCAACCGCAGACCGAATTGACCACGACCATGACGGTCCCCGGTTGATTGATGGCCCGGTCAACGTCTTCGGGCGTGCGCGCCTCTTCGATGCCGAGCCGCGTCAATTCTTCGCGCATCGGTCGAATCATGATCTCAGGATAAGGCGTCATCTCGTTTGCCTCCATCTTCGTCTGGAAGTTTCGTTTCGCACGCTCGAAATTTTAGACCCTTGCGTTGATCTCTTCAAATCATGCCGAGCCTTATCATCGACAACGGCTTCGACAGCGCGGCCAATCGCGGCGACTTTTATCGCTTTCCGCGCGACAAACGGCGCGCTCGAAGGCGTCGCGCTCATCGGACACGCGACGCTTTGGAAAGCGCGTGCCGCACGCCGCCACGCGCGCTTTCGCCCATTGGCGAAAGGCGGCTCGCAACTACGCTTCGTTCGCGCCGCGCCTGACGAACTGAATCGTTCTGGAAGCATTATGCGGCGGGCGACTCGCGCGCCACGTCGCATCGGCTGCGAGCTGCTCCTCGCAAGAGGGGTTCGAGATGCGCTGCTTGGTCCGCAGCTTGAACTGGAGCGTGCAACGCTGAAAGATTTGGAAAAGGTCGCCAAAACCAACGCCCGCATAGTGCTGGAAGGAGAGCGGCATCGAGCGCCCGCGAGCGAGATCCGGAGGGATTCCGCGCGCGAGTCGCGCGCCGCATCAAAGGCGCGTCTGCGTTTGGAAGGAAGAGCGACAAGTTGATCCTCAAGGCGGACGCCGTCGCGCGACGGCGACTCGGTCGCATATCTCGAGGGCGTCCACATAGCACCTGAAGAGCGCGGTCGGGGCTACGGGCTGCATGAACGGTCTGAGCGCGCGGCTCGCTGAGCAGGTACAAACCATCTGTTTGACGTTGAACGAACAACGCCGTAACGTCTTTGGATTTCACATCAAAGCCGCATGCACCTTGCGCGCAAGGCACGAAACGTTGTATTTTTAGAGCGACTTGCCCCCCAATTTGATTCGCGTCCTCCCTTTAATCAATTAGATGACCAAACACGTTCGGCACAATCGTAGTCGCAAAGCTGAACCCGCTGACCTGTACAGGTGGTTGATCGTCTGCGCAGGAGCGCTTGCCGTGTTCGATGCGGCCTGGCACTTGCAACCAGGACGCTTCGATCCCGGTCTTCTCGTTCTCGCCGCGCTGGCCGCGTTGACCAGTCTATATCTTGCCATTCCCGTTCCGCGCTTCGACACCAACATCACTGTTTCCGACACGTTCATCTTTTTGGCATTGTTGCTCTACGGGAAAGAATCGGCAGTACTGCTCGGAGCCGTGGAAGGCATCTTCGCCGGCTTGCGCGCGAGCAAAAGCAAGCGCCCAGTAACGATCCTCTTCAACGCAGCCGCCGTCGCCTGTTCGGTGTGGATGACAGGGCACGCAATGCGCGCGGCTTTCGGCGAACCAGTTGATTTACTGAATAGGTCGTGGTCGGTGGTGGTAACGGCTGTTAGCGCGATGGCGTTGGTTCAATATGCGACGCACACGTGGTTGGTCGCCATTGGGCTGGCCATCAAAACCGGACAATCGCTCTGGCAAGCTTGGCGACGAAACTACCTCTGGTCATCCATCACGTATTTCGTCGGAGCGGCAACTGCTAGCGCCATCGTCTGGTTGAACGCAACGGTCGGGCTATACGCGCTGGCGGTTGCGCTGCCAACCATCGTCATACTCTACTTCACTTATGCGAACTATCTCGAGGACATTCGAGCCACCGCGGCGCAAGCGGAACTGGCCGAGCGAAGGCGAGCCGAACAGGCCGAGCAACACGTGCGCGAACTGAATCGCTACATCGCCGAACTGGAGCAGACGACGCGTGCGCTCGAAGAGAGTCGCGAACATTTTCGCTACGTCGCCTTTCACGACGTGCTCACCGGGTTGGCGAACCGCGCCCTCTTCGCCGAACACGTGCGGCTGGCCATCGAGCGCGCGCGCCGTCATGCGGATCAAACCTTTGCCATCCTCTTTCTCGACCTAGACCGTTTCAAGTACATCAACGACTGCCTGGGTCACGCTATTGGCGACAAGCTCCTTATCGCCACGGCACGGCGGTTGGAATCTTGCGTCCGGCAAGTCGACACGGTGGCGCGTTTCGGCGGCGACGAGTTCGCCATCTTGCTCGACCGCGTAACCGATGCGAACGAAGCTGTTCGCGTCGCCGAGCGGATTCAAGAGGCATTGTCAGTCCCTTTTCAACTCGACCGGCACGAAGCGTTCGTCACGGCCAGCATCGGCATCGCTTTTGGCCGGAACGGCGAATACATCGAGCCGGACGAAATCATCCGCGATGCCGACATCGCTATGTATCGCGCGAAAGAAGGCGGCAGGGCGCGCTACGAACTCTTCGACAAGGAGATGCACTCGCGGGCCGTCTCGCGTTTGCGGTTGGAGAACGATCTGCGTCGCGCGCTCGCCAAACGAGAGTTCTGCTTGCATTACCAGCCGATCATCAACCTACAGACGGGCAGACTCGCCGGCTTCGAGGCGTTGGCACGTTGGCAGCATCCGGAGCGCGGCCTCGTCTCTCCGGTCGAATTCATTCCAGTAGCGGAAGAGACTGGATTGATCATCCACATCGGGCGTTGGATGATGCAAGAAGCCTGCCGTCAGATGGATGCATGGCATCGCCAATCGCCCGTCAACCGCCAACTCACTTTAAGCGTCAACCTTTCCGGCAAACAATTGACGCAAGCGGACCTGCTCGATCAAATTGAAGCGATTCTCAACGAGACCGGTCTTTCGGCGCGCGCCCTGAGATTGGAAATCACCGAAACGGTCGTCATGGAGAACGCCGATTCAGCCGCTGCGGCCTTCGAGCGGCTGCGCAAAATGGGCGTCCGCTTGAGCATCGATGATTTCGGCACGGGCTATTCGTCGCTCGGTTACTTGCATCGTTTCCCATTCGATACGCTCAAGATCGACCGCTCTTTCGTCGGCAGCATCGGACGGAGCGACGAGAACTTGGAGATCGTTCACACCATCACCAAACTGGCCCACAACCTCGGCATGGAAGTCGTCGCCGAAGGAGTTGAGCGCGAAGAACAGGCCATCTTGCTTCGATCGCTTTCGTGCCACTACGGGCAGGGGTTCCTCTTCTCCAAACCGCTCGACTGCGCTCAAGCGACGCAGTTCATCGAGCTTGTAAGCAGCGGCGAACAGAAGCCATTCTTCTCGCTGCCGCCTACTGCCGAAGAAACAAACGGCGTGGACATCCCTTTCATCATGTGAATCGAACCCATCGTTCGAGAACAAGGGTTGATCCCTCCCCGCGCAGCGCGCGCAAAAGACCTTTCCCCTGCGCGTTGCGTGATCTGCCGGATCTAGCCCGCGCTCATCGCGCGAGGCTGCCAACGGCAAGCTTGCTTTTCGCCCGCGCGCTCGGCTAAATTTAGCTCTTGCCTGAAGTTCAATCCCGCACAAGCGGTATGCGGCGCGGGCGGTTTTCGCCGCAGCCATGCGAGCCTATTGAAAGGGAGTTCCACACACGGCCATGAAAGTCTATTCAACTGAGCGGATTCGCAATCTCGCTTTCATCGGACACGGTCACGCTGGCAAAACGCAACTCATCAGCTCGCTTCTCTATCTGGCAGGAGCGACTTCGCGCTGGGGCAAAGTCGATGAGGGGACGACCGTCACTGACTACGACGAAGATTCCATCGCGCGGAAGATCACGCTCAACATCTCCGCTGCGTATCTCGAACACCGCGAAACCAAAGTCAATCTGCTCGACACGCCCGGTTTCGCCGGCTTCGTCGTTCATGCGCGACCGGCGCTGCGCGTCGCCGATTGCGCCATGGTCGTGGTCGATGGCATCAACGGCATCGAAGTGCAGACGGAAAAGACTTGGAGCTATGCCAATGAGTTCATGGTGCCGCGTGTCATGGTCATCACCAAGCTCGACAAGGAGCGGGCCGATTTCGGCATGGCGCTCGATTCGGCCCGCAACGCCTTCAGCCGCGCCATCGTCCCGTTCACGCTGCCCATCGGCAAAGAGAAGGACTTTCGCGGCGTCGTTGATGTCGTGCGCATGAAGGCCTACGAATTCGACGAACAAGGCAAAGCGCATGAACGAGAGCTGCCCACCGAAGGGCGCGACATCGTCGAGGCGGCGCGCGAGAAATTGATCGAAGTGATCGCTGAAACCGATGACAGCTTGCTTGAAAAGTACTTCGAACAAGGAACGCTCGGCGAAGAGGACCTGCTGCCGAACATCACGAAAGCCATCGCCTCAAGCAAGCTCTGCCCGGTCTATGCCGTGTCGAGTTTGACGTTGGTCGGCTTGCAGAACCTCCTCGAAGGGATCATCGAATTCGCGCCCGCGCCGAACTACCACGAAGCCGAATACGGCCATGCACCGACCGACATGAACGGGCAACCGATCGCGCGCCGTTATGACGCGAACGAACCGTTCTCGGCTTATGTCTTCCGCACCATCGCCGATCCGTTCGCCGGGCGCATCAATCTGATGAAGATCATCAGCGGACGCATCAAGTCGGACGCCGTGGTGCTCAACTCCACGCGCGGCGTGCAAGAGAAACTCGGCGCGTTGCACGTCATGCAAGGCAAACAGCTCGAAAAGATCGACGAGGCGATGGCGGGCGACATCATCGCCTGCGTCAAATTGAAGGAGACGCAGACCGGCGATACGCTCTGCGATAAATCGGCGCCCATTGTCTATGATCCGGTCCAGTATCCAGAGCCAGCGATCGCTTTCGCCATCGAACCGAAAGCGCGGCAGGACGAGGAGAAGATCAGCGCGGCGATTCACAAGATATTGGAAGAAGACCCAGCGCTGCGTTTCACGCGCGATCCGCAAACCAAAGAGTTCTTGATTTCAGGCACCGGTCCGCTTCACGTTGAAGTCGTGGTCGATAGACTAAAGAAACGCTACGGCGTTGAGGTCAACCTCAAGCTGCCCAAAGTGCCTTACAAAGAGACGATCACAGCGCGCGCCGAAGTGCAAGGCCGCCACAAGAAACAGACCGGTGGGCGTGGGCAATTCGGCGATTGCAAGGTCGTCTTCGAGCCGCTGCCGCGCGGGCAGGGTTTCGTCTTCGAAGATCGCATCTTCGGCGGAGTGATTCCGCAACAGTTTCGCCCGGCGGTGGAAAAAGGAATCCTCGAAGCCGCTGAACAAGGCGCGATCGCCGGTTACCCGGTGGTCGATTTCAAGGCGATCCTCGTTGATGGGCAGACCCATCCGGTCGATTCGGATGAATACAGCTTCCGCGCCGCTGGGCGAAAAGCTTTCCGCGCCGCGATCGAGAAGGTCAAGCCGGTGCTCCTCGAACCGATCATGAATGTCGAGGTCACCGTTCCGCAAGAGTGCAGCGGCGACATCATGGGCGATTTGAATGCGCGCCGTGGGCGCGTTCAAGGCATGGAGATGCGCGGCAAAAATCAGGTCATCAAAGCGCAAGTGCCGCTCGCCGAGATGCTCAACTACCAATCGACGCTCAATTCGTTGACGGCAGCGCGCGGTTCATACCACATGGAATTTTCGCACTACGACATCGTGCCGACGCACATCGCGCAAAAGATCATCGAACAAGCGAAGGCCGAAGGTCGTATCCGCGCCGAAGAAGAAGAATGACGAACCGAGGTCGCACAGCAGCAGCGGGTGCAACTTCTTCGTAAATTGCCTCTTGCTCCAAGGCGCGTGGCAAAACAGCGAGAGGCAAGTGACCGAAAAAAATATGTGAGACGGCAACTGCGTTTAGTGCGCGAGGGCGTGCACGCCAACACCGCACAGGTGATGAGACTGTGGGTGAAGCGGCAACGGCCTCGTGAGCGTTCATCCGCTGCTCGTGCTTACCGGATGGATCGAGCGCGAGTTCGAATGCGCTTTCGCGTCTGGCGCGGTCACCATCAAACGACGCGCGGAACGGTCATGAGCTTTCTTCCGCTCTGTCTATCTGGCCGAAACGTTTTTGGAACTCTTCAGAGCTTAAACGCAATTCCAACCAATGGTCGAACAGCTCCGGCGTCCGCAACCAAACGGTGAACCAGCGTGCGATCTCTTCTTTTTCCTCTCTCTTCCGCGGATCGACTTTCGGATTGCGTGCGATCATCGCCGCACGACGCTTGCCGGTCAGACCGATTTCGCGCAGACGGCGCAATCCTTCGCGATCGCCCGTCCGTTGGAATCGCCGACGCAAATTTTCCAGTTGCCGTATCGAAGCGGCGGCTTGTTTGAAAGAGCCGAAGCGCAAGATGTTGCGAAACATCGGGGCGTACAGATCCTGCGCCCGCCAGCGCGCGTCCAATTCCAAAACTTCAGCGTACCGTAGCTCGGCCCCCTCTTCGGCCAAAACGCGCGCCATGGCCGCCGGGCTTTCAACGGCCCCTTCGCCAAACGCGGCTTTGACCTCGGCAGCGATGACCTCCAGCTCCTTGGCTCCCACCGATTCGCAATCGAGGCTCTCCCAAACTTCGATGATGAGGTCGCGCTTGGTACGCGCGCGCCAACGCCCGCGCTCTTTTTGTTCCCTACCCTTCATCGCAACGCTCGGTTCGATCGCCTTGCGCTGCGTCACGATATCACAAACGCGCACCAGTCGAGCAAGCATCTTGGCGGCGCACAAAGACGCCCGCCGCAGCGCACTTTACGGGACGAAATCCGGGAGCTCATGACATGCGACTGAAGGTCGCGCAGTTCTACCACACCGACTTCGCTGCCTCCATCTGCGTGCATCGTTAGCCGGCAACTCGAAACTGCCCCTGATTCTCCGCGCGCTTGACGTTCGCCGCCCGACCGCGCCAAGATTAACGCTATAGGTTCGAGGGAGAGAAGCATGAAAGAAAGGGAAGACCAACCGACGCCCGAACGCGACCCCGCCCCTGAACCGCCCGTGCCACCTGACCGCGATCGACCTTCGCCCATGCGCGAGCCGGAGCAGCACCCTCCCATCGAGGATCCGACGCCGCCGGAACCGCCGCGCATAGCGCGCGCCGACTCACACGAGTCGCGCTAGCGAAAATCGAAAGGCAGCTATGAATGACCGCGTTGTACGCGCTCCTTTTGCAACCGAGTCGCTGGCTCTCGATATGGAAGCGATCGCGCGTCAACTCAATGCGCGTCCTTTCAAACCACATCCGCTCTTCCGCAGCGCACATGCGCAAACCTTGGCCGCCTTTCTGTGGCCGCGCCGTTTTTTGTTCCGCGCGGCGCAGTACGACGAAGCGCGAACGTTCGAGGTCGAGCCCGACGTGCGACTCTTGGCGCGCTGCCGCTGGCAAGAGTCGCGACGCGAACGCGCAACGGTGATCTTGGTTCATGGCTTCGAGGGTTCGGCTTCTTCCGTTTACATACTCGGCACGGCGGATAAAGCCTTTCGTGCCGGATTCAACGTGGTTCGCTTGAACATGCGCACCTGCGGAGGCACGGAGCATTTGACGCCGACGCTTTATCATAGCGGATTGATTCGCGATTTCGATTCCGTGATCGGCCAATTGGTCGAACAGGACCGACTTCGTGCGCTCTTGCTCGTCGGCTTTTCCATGAGCGGCAACATGACGCTTCGTCTGGTCGCCGAATATGGCGCCGCGAGGCGTCCGGAGCTTGTGGGCGCAGTCGCCGTCTCGCCCTCGCTCGACTTGAACGCCTGCGCCGATGCCATCGAACGGCGCGAAAACAGGATTTATCAACGCAGTTTCCTGCGAAGCTTGCGCCGACGTATGCGCCGCAAACACCGCCTCCACCCAGACACATACGATCTTGCGCCGCTACGCCGCGTGCGGACCATACGCGATTTCGACGAGTTTTTTACGACCAAATACGGCGGCTACCGAAGCGTTTCGGAGTACTACGCCGCAACGAGCGCAAAAGAACATCTGGCGCACATACGCCGCCCGACGCTGATCATTCAAGCGCAGGACGACCCGCTGATTCCATTCGCTTCGTTTCCGCACGAAACGATCGCGCGCAATCCATACATCATCATGCTCGCACCCCAAAACGGCGGGCACGTCGGTTTTCTCGCCAAATCCACGGTGGGCGAAGACCGCTGGTGGGCGGAAAACAGGGCAGTAGAGTTTTGTCGCCTGATCGCCCACGATGGCCTTCTGACGCACTGAAGAGGTAGCGCAAGAAGGGAGGCTTTCTTGTATAATTGAAAGCTTCGCGGAGACGTTTCGCCAAGAAGTCTCATGGATACGTTCTTTAAAATCGTCGTCGTCTTTCTGCTCGTTTTCGCCAACGGGTTCTTCGTTGCCGCGGAGTTCGCTTTGGTCGGCGTGCGCCGCTCGCGCATCGAGACGTTGGCCGCCGGTGGGGATCGTCGCGCGCGAAGGCTCCTCGATCTGCTCAACAACCTGAACGCCTACATTTCCGCCACACAGCTCGGCATCACTATGGCTTCGCTTGGCCTTGGTTGGATCGGCGAGCCAGCAATCGCCCATCTGCTTGAAGCGCCGCTGGCGGGGCGCGTCTCCGATCCAGCGCGGCACGCCATCTCGTTTGCTGTCGCCTTTTCGATCATTACGTTTCTCCACATCGTTTTGGGGGAACTAGCTCCCAAGACGCTGGCGTTGGAATTGGCTGAGCGCGTGGCGTTCGTCGTCGCGCTGCCGATACAGATCTTTTATCGCGTCTTTCGCTGGCCCATTCGCGCGCTTGACTGGGCTGGGACCAAAACGGTGCGACTCCTCGGCCTACGTCCCTCCGCTCAACACTCCGCCATCTACACGGAAGATGAGATCAGACAGTTGATCGAAGCTTCGAGTCGAAGTGGGCACCTCCAACCCGAAGAACAACAGTTGATCAATCGCGTCTTCGAGTTCTCCGAAGCGGAGGTGCGCGAAGCGATGGTCCCCCGCACGGCGGTAGTCGCGCTGCCCGTCACGGCGACGCTCGAAGAAGCGCAGCGCGTCTTTTGTGAAACGGGTTATTCGCGCCTGCCGGTTTATCGCGAACGTTTCGACGACATCGTCGGCGTCCTTTTCATGAAAGACCTGATGCCGTGCCTGCGCACGGATGATGCGCGTCCTTTCAACCTTGAACGATTGCTCCACCCGCCACTCTTCGTTCCGGCCACCGCGCACCTCGGCACAGCGCTCGCGCAGATGCAAGCGGCACGCACGCATCTGGCTTTCGTCGTTGATGAGCACGGCGGCGTCGAAGGCATCGTCACGTTGGAAGACCTGCTTGAAGAGATCGTCGGCGAAATTCACGACGAATATGATGAAGAGGTCCGTTCGCAGATCGTCGAGGAGAACGGGACGTACGTCCTCGACGGCATGATCGCCGTGCGCGACGTAAATCGCCGCTTGCACCTGAAAATCCCGGAAGACGCTGGGTACACGACGCTCGCCGGATTCCTGCTGGCCAAAGCGGGCAGATTACTCCGACCGGGCGAATCGGTTGAGCACGACGGTGCGCGTTTTACCGTCGAACGCGTCGAACACCGCCGCATAAGGCGCGTCAGGCTCACTCCCCTCGCCACGCGCATGCCGCAACAAACGACGGCATAAAGACCAGACGACACTGGAAGTTCGACCGTTCAATAAGCGACGAGTCTTCGCGCGATGCTCTTTATTTCGCCTTTGCATCTTCGCGCGAACTGTTGCATCATGCCAGTTCGGTCCCTGTACGCGCTGAACAAGCGCGTGAAATCGAGCAAGATGATCCGCATACTCGTTACCAACGACGACGGCATCCATTCCGACGGCCTCATCAAGCTGGAGGAGGCGCTGCGCGAAGTTGGCGACGTTTACGTCGTCGCGCCCGAATCGGAGATGAGCGGCGCATCGCACAGCCTGACGCTCGCGCGTCCGTTGCGTATCCGTCAAATAGACGAGCGCCATTGGACGGTGGATGGAACCCCGACCGATTGCGTCACGCTCGCTTTGAACAAAATCTTGACGGACGATCAACGCCCGCACATTTGCGCTTCTGGCATCAACTACGGCGGCAATCTCGGCGATGATGCGACCTACTCGGGAACGGTGGCGGGCGCACTCGAAGCGACCATTCTGGGCGTGCCCGGATTAGCTTTCAGCCTCGTTGCGCGCGAGAGCTTCAATTTCACCGAAGCGGCGCGCTTTGCCGTCGTCGCCGTCCGCAAAGCGCTCGCCGAGGGTTTGCCGGAGGGCACATTTCTCAATATCAACATCCCGCCGGGTCTGATTCGCGGCGTGCGCGTCACACGGCAAGGGATCAAGAACGCGCGCCCCGTCATCACCGAGCACATCGACCCACGCGGACGTCCTTATTTTTGGATCGGCGAAGAGATCATTGCGTGGGACGCCGCTGAAGGCACCGACTATTGGGCCATTGAACAAGGCTTCGTGTCGGTAACGCCAATGCGCAGCGATTTGACCAATCACCAAGCCATTCCGGCGCTGGCCTCTTGGAACTTGCTCTCGGCAGAGCAATCGGTCGAACCGCAAGCATTGAGCGAGGAAGCCGTTTCAACAAAGGAGTGACGCGCGACGTGCTGAACGCTTCATCCTCATCGCACCGACCGCCCAACCATTTCGATTTTCGTCTCGCCCGCGAGCGCATGGTCGAACGACTGCGCTCGCAATGCGGGATCAAGGATGAACGCGTGCTCGCGGCGATGCGCGAGATCCCGCGCCATCTGTTCGTGCCCGAAGCTTTGCAAAGCCGCGCTTATGGCGACCATGCGCTGCCGATCGAAGGCGGGCAGACCATCTCGCAACCGTGCATCGTCGCGCGCATGACGGAACTGCTTGACCTCAAGGAGCGTAGCCGCGTGCTCGAAATTGGCGCCGGATCGGGCTATCAAACGGCGGTGCTCGCTCGGTTGTCAGGCCAAGTCTATTCGATCGAGCGCATCGCCGAACTGGCGCGCGCCGCGCAAACGCGCATTCGCCACCTAGGGATCTACAATGCCACCGTCAAATGCTTCGACGGAACGCTCGGCTGGAACGCGCATGCGCCGTATGATGCCATTCTGGTGGCGGCGAGCGGTCCGACGGTGCCTGAACCCTTGCTCGCGCAACTCAAAACGGGAGGCCGACTCGTAATGCCGGTCGGTCGCTCGCAAAACGACCAACGGCTCATCTTGATCACGCGCACCGAAGCCGGCTACGAACGCGAAGATCGAGGACCATGCACATTCGTTCCGCTCATTGGGCGTTATGGTTGGACCGATGAGCATCGCCGATGAACGCGCCTCGCGCCTTATGAGGCGCAGGCGCCAACCGTTTCCGCTGTAGCGTGCGCTCCGACGGACGATGCGTCAGCGGAACATCGGTTTCGAAAATAGGTTCAAGCGATCATGGAAGCGCTCTACGAACTGCTGCACCAACTCAAAGAGTACATCGACCCGCGCACCATCGCCGCCGCCGGATACGTCGTTCTGTTTCTTGTTGTCTTCGCTGAAACGGGGTTAGCGGCGGGTTTCTTTCTGCCGGGAGATTCACTGCTCGTCGTCGCCGGGCTATTCGCTGCCAAAGGAGACTTGAACGTCTTCGTCCTGCTGATCTCGCTCTTCGTTGCCGCGGTCGTAGGCGACGCGGTGGGATACTTTACGGGCGCGAAGTTCGGGCCGCGCATCTTCAGTCGCCCGAAGTCGTTGTTCTTTCGTCCTGAATACCTGCAACGCGCGCATGATTTTTACCTGCGTCACGGCGGCAAGACGATCATCATCGCGCGTTTCGTGCCGATCATTCGCACCTTCGCGCCCATCGTCGCTGGAGCGGCCCAAATGCCTTACCGCCAATTCGTCGTTTATAACGTCTGCGGCGGCTTCCTGTGGGCCTTCAGCATGATTCTGACCGGTTACTTTCTGGGCAGCATGATCCCCAACTTGGATCAACATATCGAAAAGCTCGTCATCATCGTCGTCGCGCTCAGCCTCATGCCGCCTGTTATCGAACATTTCAGGCACAGAAGGCAGCGCGCCCGTCAAGCCCAGTCGGCGCCGACCAAAGACCTAACTTGACGCGCGATAACCAACGTGCGGAGGAGAAGAACTGATCACCTCCTCGCGCCGGACTGGGTACAAGAAGAACCGATCGCCTCTTCGCGTCGGCGCCGAGTTTGACACGTGAGTGACCAACGCTTAAAATTTGAACTTCGATTGACGGGGCGTGGCTCAGCCTGGTAGAGCGCACGGTTCGGGACCGTGAGGTCGGAGGTTCAAATCCTCTCGCCCCGACCATTTTCAGCGAGGGCCTGACGCCGAAAAGTGTCAGGCCCTTTGCCTTCAGCGATGATCCGACCAAGCAAAACAACACCGAACTGATATGTGAGCGGACCGCAGCAGCCGCCGCCTTGTCTTCGGCGATGAACAGTGCTCAGAGCGCTTAAGAGCATGAATGGAATCGAAAGTTCTTCCTCTACCCCCCTTTATTCGAAAAACCAGATGGATCGAAGCTACACAGTCCTCATTCCTGATCTCGCCTAGCTTCTCGCTCGAAAAAAACAAGCGCGGCGATTCAAAGAGGTCTTCAACGCGAAAGACCTAAAGCCGTCGTAATGCTCTGTGGAAGGCATCTTCCGATGAGCCAGGAGGGATTCCGATCACTCCAGCACGCTCTCATGCCTCTTGAATTTTGCGCTTAGGTCAACGCGAAGTTTCGTAATGATGAGTCGGTTTGTTTCTCAGCGCGCCGCCATTGGGTCGCGTCGGAGGATCGATTTGGTGGGCCGTGCAGGGCTCGAACCTGCGACCCGCTGATTAAGAGTCAGCTGCTCTACCAACTGAGCTAACGGCCCACGGTAATTATCCCGATGGGGTCGCGCAGTGTCAAGCGAAGGCAAAGCGACGCACGGCTTGTTTTCAATAAGCTTTGAGGTTCTAAAGGGAGGGGCCGGTTTAGAGAGGGCTCCGCCGAAAAGACTAAACTCTTTTTTCCAGAAGACGCGAAAAGGCACCGATATCCACGCCCTCTTTCACCGCTTCCGCGGCATCT
>NZ_PSLQ01000105.1:0-6323 GCF_040289685.1 Pyrinomonas sp. | reverse complement strand
TTCCCACAGTTGAAAGCGATGGGAGAGAGCGCTTGCTTGACTCGCTGCGCGGCATCAAGCGTCGCCAGCAAGTCCGCGTCGGGTTCCATGAGGATCGTGACCGTTCGCTGAATTTCCGTCACGCTCGCATTATCATATGATGGAAAGGAGCGTGCGCCGCCTCCTCCCTAGGGCTGACGGCGCGTTCTGGAGGTGGACGAAGCCTGAGGAAAAGAGCGAGCTATTGATATGAAAGACTTCAACGGCCAAAGACCGAAAGACGCGAAAGTTCACCGACGCCGCCGCACCGCCGAATCAACTCGCTCTCGACAAATCACTGCGCCCAAAACGACGCCTCAATCGGCGCGCGAAAGAGAGGCATCATGGGCGAAGCGACCTACATTTCACGCGACGAAGATTTCACGCGACAAAGATTAGGCTCATGCTCGGACCGTGATCCGAACATGAGCCGCAATGGATCGTCAACCTGTATCATGAGCCGGGATCTTTCCCGCACTCCAAAGCCACGAGGCTCGTCCGACTTCCAGCTTGGAACGTCCGCTTTTTTTCAAGGCAACCGCCGTTCCACAGAACCCGCCGCTGATTTTTCTTCAATTTACGAGCATTTCGACCCTCCTCGACCGTCGTTTTTCCAAAAAAATGGATGAGGGTTATCCATTTTTTTGGATTTTTCGATTTCTCGGATTCCGCGACCGGTTCTGGCGAGCGATTTGGAGAGGTATGACAGAGGTCTTCTTGAACGCGAACCCGCGTGCTCTTGTACCCCAACGTAAGTTTTGCGACGAGAGTTATGCGGTGCGAGTCATAAAGTCATTAAAGTTATTTAGAGACCATCTCGACAGAAGAGTCGGCGCGCAAAAACGCGCAAGGCATAAACTTTTTAGAAGTCGACTTCCCCGGCCACGCGGTGGGAGACAGGATTTGCTTCAGACAAGTTCTTTGAACGGCGCGCGAGATGGAGTGCCGCGAACTCTAAAAAAACCTTGACCACGTGGAGCGTCAGTCAGATAATTTCGCGCATCGCGGTTTCGCCCTAAGTTTCAGCTTTCAGTATTTGGCCTTGGAGGGTACGTCGCTGACTAGAAGATTGGTCGCAGAAGGCTGTTCTATTTGATTAGGAGGTGCCTATGAAACAGAAGTCCATCTTTGCCTTGCTCCTGTTCCTGCTGTTTGCGTCCTTGGCTGTAGCGCAAACCAGCACATCGCGCATCAGCGGCACAGTCACCGATGCCACCGGGGCAGTCGTTCCCGGCGCTACGGTGACGGCCAAAAACGAGGCGACCGGCGTCGCCTACACGCAGCAAACGACCGATGCCGGACTGTACGCTTTCCCCTCTCTGCCCGTCGGCAACTACACGATCACGGTCGAAAAACAAGGTTTTAAAACCTTTACTCGAACGAATAACGTGCTTGAGGTGGATACTCCGCTGACGGTTGATGTCGTACTTACGCCAGGCGACGTATCAGAAGTTGTCACGGTACAGGCTGGGGTCGAGCAGCTTCAAACGTCGAACGCTGCCATCGGAAACGTCGTTGAGCAGAGGGCAATCGAGCAGTTGCCGCTCAATGGGCGAAACCCGCTGACGCTGATCACGCTCGAGCCGGGCGTTGTGCAACGCTCGGCGGGGGCTGGTTCGAACACGATCAGCGTCAACGGGTCGCGTGACCGCGCCTTCAACATCACCATCGACGGCATCGAAGCGAACGAAGCGAGCGTGCCGACGGCGACGAACAACATCTTTCGTCTCAATCCTGACAGCATACGCGAATACAAGGTAACGACCAACAACGCAACCGCCGAAGAAGGGCGCAACAGCGGCGCTTCGATCTCGATCGCCACGCGCAGCGGCGGGAACGACCTTCACGGCACTCTCTTCTATTTCTTCCGCAACGAGGCGTTGAACTCCAAAGAGTTCTTCGCCAATGCACAAGGCACACCCAAGCGGCTCGTGCGGCTGAATCAATTCGGCGGCGAGGCGAGTGGTCCGATTCGGCGCGACAAGACCTTCTTTTTCGGCAGTTACCAAGGGAATCAGATTTACACCACGCAGCCGATCGATACCTCCTTTGGCGTGCCCATCGTCTACTCGCCAACGGCGCTGCAAGGCATCTTCCGCTACTTCGTGGTCGATCCCAACGTGCCGTTCTTCATCGACGGACAGAGGATCACACAGAACAGCCCGCTGCTCGTCGATCCGCGCACTGGGCAACTACGACCCGAAGTTCCGCTTTGCAGCGCAACGCGGACGACCAACTGCGTGGCAAGCTACGATATCTTCGCCAATGACCCGCGACGCAAAGGGTTCGACCCCGTGGTCGCATCGCTCCTGCGTTCGTTCCCAGCACCGAACACGTACGCGGCAGTCAGCAGCGGGATCGACGGGCTGAACACGGGCGGATACGTTTGGAATCCGCCGACCTCGTTCAAAGGTCCTGCCATCACAGCGCGCATCGATCACACTTTTGATGAGAATAACAGCCTGTTCGCGCGCTACCTGTTCTCCGACTACAACACGCTTAAAGGCGATCCGCTGAACGGGCGCCCACAAGTCTTCCCGGGCTTTCCGCCCTTGGGCGAAGTCTATCGTCGCGCACATAATTTCGCGCTCGGTTACCGGCGCGTCATCAATCCGCGCATCGTCAATGAGATGACCATCGGCTTTGCGCGTTTCGCCTTTCTGTTCACGCAGGGCGAAGCGAATCCGGCCTTCCCGAACGTTCCGCCCTACAATTTTCCGGGCATCAGCGCGCCGTTCAACAACACGCCGCGCACCTATCGCGCGTTGACGACGCCGCAGTTTCTCGACAACCTGAGCATCGTCAGCGGTGCACATCTTTTCCGCTTCGGCGTGAACATGCGCTTTTACCGCCACGTCGATCAACGCGGCCAACCAGGCGGCATCAACGTCACGCCGGCTATCTTTTTCAGCGGCTCGACCCGTACTCCTGCTGGTTTCGCCAATCTGCCACAGACGACGACCATGACGCGGCCCGGCATCAGCAGCACCGACAATGCTTTTCTCCAAAACACGATCAACACGCTGCTCGGCATCCCATCGCAGATCAGACAGCGGTTCTTAGGCGATCTCAACGTTGATGCCTATCTCCCGTTCAAAGTGGGCGACAAGGTCACGCTGCAGGGCGTCAAGCACGTTATGAACCAATACAACTTCTATGGTCAGGACGAGTGGAAGATTCGTCCAAACCTAACCTTTAACTACGGCGTGAGAATCGAAATCAATCCGGCACCTTCGTCCGGCAAAGGGCGGACTTTCGTCCCAAGCACGCCGATCACGGGAACGCCTGGTCCGGCTAACCCAGCGGTTGGGCAACCCGGCGCTGTCACCTTTGTTGCTGCCGATCGTTGGTACGATCGCACCAACGTAACCATCGGCCCGCGGCTCGGACTGGCGTGGAGCCCGGACTGGAAGAACGGCTTGCTGCGTTCGCTCTTCGGAACCAACGGTCGCAGCGTCATCCGCATAGGCTACGGACTCGCTTACGATCCCGTTGCGACTTTCATGGTGACGTCGGTCTCCGGCTCCGTGCCTGGGCTGATCGCCACCTGCTCGACAACCTTCCGCACCGTCAACAACGCGACGCAGGCGTCAAGCACGCCAGGTTGCGCCGTCGCCCCTGATCTGCGACTCGGCGAAGGGTTCCCAACGGAATTGCCGCCGCCGAGCATTAAGCCATCGACCTTTTTGACGCCGCCGCTGCTGCTCTATCCTGACGCGCCGCCGCTCGTCATGTTCGACCCGCAACTGAAGCAGCCGACGGTGCACCAATGGAGCTTAAGCCTTCAGCGCGAGTTACCCGGCGGGTTCGTCGTTCAAGCGGCTTACGTTGGACGGCGCGGCACGCGACTGTTCCGTTCCTATGACATCAATCAGATCGATGCGGCACCGATCCTCTCTTCTTTCCTCATCATGCGCGACAACGTCAACAAAGGCTGTCTGCCCAATGGAACTGGATGCCCGGCGGGCGTAACCGGGGTGACGCCACCGATCGCTAACGTCCCCGGCATCACGGCTTCGTTTCTAAACGGCAGAAGCGTTAGCACGGAGCTGGGGCGCAACGGCGCAGGAGCCTTTGCTGAACTCGTCGAAGGGCAAACGCTCGCTTTGAAGCTTCGGCCTAACCAGCAGTTTGGGCGCATCACATACATCGATGCGGGAGGCGATTCCTATTATCATGGCGCGCAGTTCACCGTCCGGCGGCGATTCGCGCAAGGTCTGGGGATGAACTTGGCTTACACCTTCGCCAAATCGATCGACAATGGTTCGCTCGATCCAGTTGGCGCAGCTTCGGGCGGCGGATTGTCGATTACCACTGCGCGTGCGCCAGTTGACGCGCGTAACTTCCGACTCGAACGTGGCCGCTCCGATTTCGACCGTCGTCACGTCTTCAACGTCGCCTCCGTTTGGGATCTCCCCATTGGTCGCGGCCAACGCTTCTTCAGCAACTCCCGCGGATGGATCAACCAACTGATCGGCGGCTGGAGCATCAACACGATCTTCACAGCGATGTCAGGCGAGCCGTTCAGCGTCACGAGCGGGGCGCGCACCTCGAACAACGCGCATGTGTCGCGTGCCGACGTGATCGCGCCCGTTCGAGCGCGTCTGCGTCAGGTGCCCAACATCATCGGTCCCGTCCTCTTCACCGATGAAGAGAAACAGCGCGCTTTCCGCGTGCCTGAACCTGGGCAAAATGGCGCCGGGCGCAACATCTTCACCGCTTCGGCTTATTGGAACCTTGACCTCGGCATCGTCAAAGTCTTCAGCTTCACGGAACGAGTGCGACTGCAGTTTCGCACTGAAATGTTCAATGCCCTAAACCACGCCAACTTCGATAACCCGCGCGATGCGAGCGTCGGCTCGCCGAGCATCCTCTCGCCAGTCTTCGCGCAAACTTGCTGCGCTGCCGTCTCGCCGCCTTCGACACAAACCATCATCCAGACTGGTGAGACCGGGCGCGTCATTCAGTTCGCGCTTAAGCTACAGTGGTAACGCTCGGGACAAGGAGCGGAAGGGGAGAGTCCCCTTCCGCTCCCTTGACACGCGCTTGTAACCGAGCTCAAAGACCACGCTTCCGGAGCTACTCCGACGCGGTCCCTATTCTTATCTGTTCGGCCTTCTGAACCTGCGTTCAAAACCGAATTTTAAACTGCGCTTTCTTCTCGTATCGGAGAGCGCAAATGTCTGCGCTGGTCGAGTTTCGAAGAGAGGTCCAGAGCGCCCTGCGCAAGCGAGCGCTGGATTTTAGAGGCAGAAGAACCAAAAGGCGGATAAGCGTGCTTCGGCGGACGACGCGAGATACCGCCAGCGCGTCGTGAGGCACGGCGAAACATGCTGGGCGAACGAAATCTTGCCGAGACGATGTGCTTTTGCACGACCTCGGTGCTCTGCGAAGACGGAGAAGATCTAATGCTCTATTGCGACGTCTTTGAACGGCGAAGGAGAAGCACAGCGAGGCCACTGAGCGTCAACGTGACGGCGGCCGAAAGCAAGCAGTATTCGCAGAAGGCGCGCAAGATGAAGGCTTGTAAGTAGAGGAGCCAAAGCGTCACGCCGAGCATGGCGAAGACGAGCGCGAACAGGGGCCGACGCGCCGTTTCGTAGCCAAAAGCGGCTAACGTCGCCAAGCTGAAGACCGAGAAGTAAGCGACGGCGCCGATGGCCGCCAGCGGCACGGAGCCGATCTTCGCGTACTCGCTTCCGAGCACGGCGGAACAGCCAGCAAGCACCGTGCAACGCGCCGTGCGCCCTGAAAGATGCTCCACCGTCAAATAAACGGCATCGCCAAGACCAACGAGCGAGACCATCGCCATGAGGGCCAACAATCGCGCGGTTGTGGATCGTCGAGCTTCCGCTAGCGAGTTGTTCAAAGCCTCTCCCTCCATCCTTTCAAGCGACGAGCTTGCGTGCGCCCTCCGTTGCGTCCAGGAGCGCAAAGAGATCTGTCTCTTGACGCTTTCCGTGTGACGTCCTCCCCTCAATAAATTGAGGGGCATCCCCAAAGGAATGGACGCGAGGATAAAGCCTCGCGCTTCGGTTCAGCGACGCCGTGCCATCCCAGAAGGAACGACACGACCGCGGGCCGCGCCACACGGCCACTACTCCCCTTCACGGAAGATACCTGATACGCCCTTTCGTAGATGTTCAGGGCACCGTTGACATCTGCCTGTGCCTTCCAACCACAGGAGCACACATACAAACCCCGGTGTTTCCGGTTGGATGCCTTGACCTTCCCGCAGGCGTGGCAGGTAATGGACGTGCTCTTCTCATCGACGTCGTCTCGCACCAGAATTCCAGCCAGTGCTC
>NZ_PSLQ01000104.1:4578-6355 GCF_040289685.1 Pyrinomonas sp. | reverse complement strand
TTACGGTAACATGCCGCGAAACGGACATCAATGCTGTAGCGAGGGGGTGCGGTGTGTCCCCTCAATGAATTGAGGGGGATTACAGCCCACTCGCGCTCCCCCCGTTTTTCTAAAGGGACGAAAAAGAAGGGTTGGCGGCTGTTGGCTTCAAGGCCTGTCCCGCCCCTTTCGTCGGTCGCCCAGGAGCGATCTCGTACTTTGAGGTTCAAAGCTTGACGCTCCACACGGCGTTGAGCCGTGAGTAATCCGAGAGCTCTCTCCTCCCCAACAGTTGCGGCCACCCGGCACGCGCGCCGCCTTTGTGTCCCAAGGTTCGCCTCCGTTCAGGCGGACGCCTCAAGGGTGTCGGCTTTTCAAGTCCGCATCAAGCGCTTCATCCCAACCCAAAGGAGCGGGTCGCTCGCGCAAGATTTCCGGTAAGGTCGTAGAACGTACCAAGTGGAACTTGTTCGATGGCCTCTCAAAGCAGAACGACGGGAACTTCTCTCCTCAAATTCTGTTGACTGCGTTGTGGACAGGCTTCGCAGTACGAACCGCGCTGCCGTCGGCGATCCTCGCACGCACAGCAGCCCAGCGCTTCGCCCGCGCGTCGCAGCGCGTCGAGCAACGGCAGCAGGAGTTTACCGCGGTCGGTCAGCGCGTATTCGACGTGTGGTGGGCTGCCGTTGAATTCGCGCCGTTCAATGAGCGCTGCCTTTTCCATTTCGCGCAGCCGCCCGACCAGCGTTCGACTGCTGATCGGATGGAGCGTCGTCAGCAATTCCGTTGTGCGGCGCGGTCCACGTGCGAGATCACGTACAACCAAAAGGGTCCACCGGTCGCCCACCCACTGCAACGCGCCCATCACGGGACAACCATCACTTTGGCGTCGTTTCATGGCTCGCACTCTTCGCCCGAAAAAATTTCCCGTCAAGCTTAAGGGCGGAGCCTTAAATCGCGCAAGCGATGCTGCTGCCCGCCCGTTTCCATAACTCACGCTGAACGGAGCCAATCGATTCACGAAGGATCAGCCTCGACATGCGCGAAACCCACACATCATCGCCAAAGGTCGCACGAACCGATTCACCGAGGTTTCATCCTCGACGGCGACGCCCATCCGTTGCCCTGAAATCCCATGTCTTGGCTCAATAGAGGGACGAACCTCAGCGTGGAAACCTGCTCTCGCCGTGTTGATCATTTCCTTGATAGAAGTCGGCGGCTTGCGCGTATCTCGGTCACGAGGGGCGGCAGAGAGAATAGAACGGCTGAGGCTCGGTGTAGCAAGCTCCAACTTCCGTTCGAAATCCTTCGGGTTTGGACGTGATTATTGCGGAAAGGCTGGAACCCAATACTGGAACCCAATAAAATTATGTCCAACTTCAGCATCCATTCCGAGTTCCGAAGATTGTCGGCGTGGTTGCTCCGGCGAGCTTACTGGCCTGGGTTCAACTCCGGCATTTATCTCGGATCTCGAATTTCGGGGAGCGGAGGAAAAGTAAAAGGCTGTCGCCTCTTGCGCGACAGCCTCAATCTTTGGCAGCGCATACGGGACTCGAACCCGTGATCTCCGCCTTGAGAGGGCGGCGTGTTAGCCAGCTACACCAATGCGCCGCGAAACTGGTCCTTGCCTCTTTCGGCAAGCAAAAGAGTATAGCAGACAGAAATGCTTTTTGTCCACGCTTAAGCTCTCGGTTCGTTTCACCGCGCAAGCGCGAGGGATCACGACCGATCAACCGCCGCTTGCTGAAACGATAGAAACGCCTTTTGCGTTCTCTTTCAAAGAAGCGCGTCGGCTTTG
>NZ_PSLQ01000104.1:0-4478 GCF_040289685.1 Pyrinomonas sp. | reverse complement strand
CTTTGGCGATTCGCGCCGCAGCTCGTGAAATGTTATACTTACAAGTTCGCGTGCGTTCGTTTTCAGGTTAATAGAGAATAGAGAACAGAGAATAAACCTCAAATGGCGGATCGTTCATTCATGCAGGATGTTATCGTCGAACAGAATCATGGTCTGCGCGATTTCACGCTCGCGGAGGATGCGGAACTGGGAATCGCGGGCTTCACCTACGCCGATCTATACCGACCGGAACGCCTACGTGATCTGGCCGAGGCTTTCTACGCACAGGTGGCGCAAGAAGATCAGGAGCTTCATGGCCGCCTGATGAAATACGTGCGCACGCGCGGCGAGGCTTTCCGCGGCAAAGACGAGTCAGACCTGTTGACCGCCGCCGCGCCGCATCTTTCGCGTTTCATTGCGCGTCTATTTCGCCTCGAAGAGGAAAGAAACGAGCAGATCGAAGCCGTCAAGCGGCAGGACCCGATTTTCGCTTTCAAGTATTTCGTCGCGCGACGCGCGATGAAAAATTTCCCGCCCGAAAAGGTCGCTGCCTTCGACCCTGAGGAGCTAAGCGCGGCACTCGCTGAACTCGGTCGCTCGCTCTTGCCCGAAGATTTCAGCGAGGATGAGGAGTTGAAAGTCGCGCGTCTCACCGTTCGTTTGCTCGATTGGGAGAAGGCGCTCGAAACGAGCCGCAAACAGAAGGCGCCGCCGCCGGCGGAGATCGCCAAAGCGCACGCCGTAGTCGCACGCTCTGCTCCGGCAGCTTGTAGGGTGATGAAGCGATTGGGGGACGGCGGCGCCCCTGATGATTTCGTCAGCGCGGCGCTTCGTCTCATTGAGGCGTGGGCGGGCATGTGCGCGGCTAAAGCGCGTACGCGCGTGCGCGATTGGGTGTCGTTCCGCTCGCCGCACCATTTCGACTACGCGAATCTCGTCAAGATTGAACGCCCGCGCGAGGATCTACCCGAATTGATGCGCGGACTCGAAGAACATCTGCGGCGGCGCGACGGGTTTCGTTTGACCGACCGTCGTGGCACGCTGCGCCAAGTGCTCGACGAAGTCCACTACTGCTTGATCTGCCACGAGCGCGGCAAGGATTCTTGCTCCAAAGGGATCCGCGAGCGCGATGGCTCAACAAAGCGCAATCCGCTCGGCATTGAGCTTCAAGGTTGCCCGCTTGATGAGAAGATCTCCGAAATGCATTCGCTCAAGCGCGAGGGCGATAGCATCGCTGCGCTCGCGCTCGTGATGATCGACAATCCGATGTGTCCGGGGACGGGACATCGCATCTGCAACGACTGCATGAAGTCCTGCATCTTCCAGAAGCAGGAGCCGGTTAACATCCCACAGGTCGAAACGGGCGTCCTTACCGACGTTCTCAAACTGCCGTACGGTTTTGAGATCTATTCGCTGCTGACGCGCTGGAATCCGCTCAACGCCAAGCGCCCGTATGCGCTCCCTTACAACGGCAAGAACGTGCTCATCGTCGGTCTCGGCCCTGCCGGATACACTCTCGCGCAGTACCTTTTGAACGAAGGGTTCGGCGTCGTCGGCATCGACGGGTTAAAGATCGAACCGCTGAAACCGGAGTGGCTCTGGGATGGGACGAGGCCGCCGCGTCCCATTCGGGAGATAAGCGAAATCACGACCGAACTGGACCGGCGCGTGCTCGCCGGATTCGGCGGCGTCTCCGAGTACGGCATCACGGTCCGGTGGGACAAGAACTTCCTGACGATGATCCATCTGACGCTGGCGCGCCGTCGCCATTTTCGTTTCTACGGCGGCGTTCGTTTCGGCGGCACGCTCACCATCGAGGACGCTTGGGCGCTCGGCTTCGATCACATCGCCATCGCGGCTGGCGCTGGTCGCCCGACGATCATCGAGATGAAGAACAATCTGATTCGCGGCATCCGTCAGGCGTCCGATTTCCTGATGGCGTTGCAATTGACCGGAGCTTTCAAGCGCGATTCGCTCGCCAATCTGCAAGTGCGCTTGCCAGCGGTCGTCATCGGCGGCGGCTTGACGGCGGTCGATACGGCGACGGAGCTGGCGGCTTACTATCCCGTTCAAGTCGAGAAAATGTTGGACCGGCACGAGAGGTTGGTCGCCGAGTTCGGCGAAGAGCGTGTCTGGGCGATGTTTGATGAAGAGGAGCGCGAAATCTACCGCGAATTCCTCGAACATGGGCGCGCCATACGCGATGAGCGCAGACGCGCCGCGGCGGCAGGCGAACAGCCCGACTTCGTCAAGCTGGTGCGCGCGTGGGGCGGCGTGTCGATCGTTTATCGTCGTCGGTTGCAGGATTCGCCCGCCTACCGCTTGAATCACGAGGAGGTCGCCAAAGCGCTCGAAGAGGGGATCAACTTCATCGAAAACATGAACCCAGTGGAAGCCGTGCCGGACCGCTTCGGCGCAGTCGAGGCGGTGGTCTTCGAGCGTTTGAGGCTCGATCCCGAAAAAGGCAAATGGGAAAGGAGCGGGGAACTGCTCCGCCTCCCGGCGCGCACCGTGTGCGTGGCGGCGGGCACGAGCCCGAACATCACCTACGAGAAGGAGCATCCAGGGACCTTTGTGCTCGATGAGCGCGGGGCCTATTTTGCGCCGCACAAGGCCGTGCGGGATGAAGATGGGAACTGGCACCTCGTGCGCGCCTTGAAAGGCGAACCCGCATTCTTCACCTCATACGAGCACGGCGATAAGCATTTCATCACCTTTTACGGCGACAACCATCCGGCTTACGCGGGCAACGTCGTTAAGGCGATGGCTTCGGCCAAACACGGCTACGAGCAGGTGGCGGCGCTCTTCGCCGACGAAATCGCCGCCCTCAAGCCTGAAGAACGGACGGCGCGCGAACTCGATTTCAAGCGCTTCATCGAACGTCTGGACGAAGAGCTGATCGCGCGCGTCGTGCGCGTCGAACGGCTGACGCCGACCATCGTCGAAGTCGTCGTGCGCGCGCCGATGCAAGCGCGCAAGTTCCATCCGGGCCAGTTCTATCGCTTGCAGAATTACGAGGCCGACGCGCCCGAGATCGAAGGGACGCGCTTGATGATGGAAGGCTTGGCGTTGACGGGCGCATGGGTTGACAAAGAACGGGGCTTGCTCAGTCTGATCGTGCTCGAGATGGGCGCTTCTTCGCGCCTCTGCGCGCTTTTGCGACCGGGCCAGCAAGTGGTTGTAATGGGGCCGACGGGCGCGCCGACCGAAATCCCGGCAGGCGAAACCGTCATGCTCGTCGGCGGCGGATTGGGCAACGCCGTGCTCTTTTCGATCGCGCGCGCGTTGCGCGAAAACGGCTGCCGCGTCATCTACTTCGCCGGTTACCGACGCGGCGAGGATCTCTTCAAACGCGAGGAGATCGAGGCTGCGACCGATCAGGTCATCTGGGCGACCGACGCCGGCTGCGAGATCGAACCGAAGCGACCGCAAGACCGGCACTTCCGCGGCAACATCGTCGAAGCGATGCGCGCCTATGCGGAAGGACGGCTGGGCCGCAAGCTGTTCGATTTACGCGAAGTCGATCGCATCATCGTCATCGGTTCGGATGGGATGATGGCGGCGGTCAAGCGCGCGCGCCACACGGTGCTCGCACCATACCTGAAGGGGGCGCACGTGGCGATCGGCTCAATCAACAGTCCGATGCAGTGCATGTTGAAGGAGATCTGCGCGCAGTGCTTGCAGCGCCACGTCGATCCGCTGACGGGCGAAGAGAAATGCTTCGTCTTCTCCTGCTTCAATCAAGACCAAAAACTCGATGAGGTCGATTTCAACAATCTCAGCAGCCGTCTGCGAATGAACTCGGTACAGGAGAAGCAATCCAATATGTGGTTGGATCTCATCTTCAGTCGAAAGGGGGCGATCGAGCCTTTGCCCGCTGTTTGAGCGAAGGCCGCAGCGAGATCGTCAGACCCCGAATCGTGCGAAACCAGAACCCACCGCTTAAAATCGATGGAACTGAGGATTGAGCGTCCGTCACTTGTCGGACTTTTGTGTGCAAGGACCGAGGCCGAAGAACGCCAGATCTCCATTCGGGCGTGCCGCCAAAGGTGGTCCGGCGAGCGGCGCGAGAGCTGCCTCCAAAGCACCCCCTTTATAGAAAAGAGGGGGTGTGGGGGAGCTATAAAACCCATCCCCTTCAGGAGTGGGATAGATGGACTCCCCCACGTGCCCGCAGGGGCACATAACATGGTGGGCAGCAAGCGTGCTATACTGTGGTAGTGCCAGCGCCCTACAAACGCAGCGACACCTCCGTTTTCCTGCTGCGCTACCACTTTGTGTGGTGTCCCAAGCGCCGCAGAAAGGTGCTGGTAGGAGCGTTGGGGGAACGGCTGAAGGAACTACTACGGGAGAAGGCCGAGGAACTGGGCTGGGAAATCATCGCGCTTGAGGTCATGCCCGACCACGTACACCTGACCCTCTCGCAAAGGGTCTGGACCTGCGGGTGTGGGGCGGTGCATGACCGGGACCTGAACGCGGCGAGAGAACATCCGGGCCGA
>NZ_PSLQ01000103.1:0-6547 GCF_040289685.1 Pyrinomonas sp. | reverse complement strand
GGGCTGGGAGTGTCACTTTTATCGCGAAAGACGACGAGGACGGGTTTGAAGACGCACGCGGCGTCAATCTCCCGTCCTCGGGGCGAGGGTATGCGATCCTGACTTCAGCGTCGCTCCATTTTGTCAACAACGGACTTCAACGCTTGGAAGGTCGGCGGCCAGAGGCCGACGAAAATTCCCGCTTCCTTTTTGCCTGACAGAAAGAGGGCCAAAGAAGCCCCGATCGATCCAAGCGTCAAGATATGAAAGAGACTCATGCCCGTTGATGATTTGGTCGACTCATCGACTGTGCGCAGGATCTCTTCCGCTTTGTCCGTGCGGATGTGCGTTCCAGTGATGCTTCCTTGTGTCGCTGCCATACTCCATCTCGCTCCTCTTTGAGAATGTTGTTAGTTGTTCATGACTCAATCCACGCGCCCTTTTAAAAAAGCAAGGCCGAATAGAATGGCCAGCGAAGCCCCGGCGATCACATATCCGACCACCGGACTCTTCTTTTTCTCCGTTTGGGGTTCATCTTCCCTTTGGGGTTGTGACTCCGTCGAGTCCGCGCCGCATTTCCGTTCCATCTTCGCTTCCCTTTCGAGTTGATCGGTACGTGTACGCATCGGATCGATCGCACATCACAGTTGGCAAAATGCGTACCAACCAACCCCATGTCGAGGTTAAATCGCCTTTAAAGAGGGGTCAAATCATATTTTTGTGTAGAAGACGATCGTTAGCGACAGTTTCATCATATCCGCATTCGATTTATCGCGTAATTCTCACGCTTCTCTTTGACTCGCGAGCATCTCCTGTGCGATGTTGTTCAGCCGAACAGTTCGATAAGGAGACGATCCATCATGAGCTTGATCGATTTCGTACACGCGCGCGAAATCCTCGATTCGCGTGGCAATCCGACCGTCGAGGCCGAAGTCGGGTTGATCAGCGGCCATCAAGGGCGTGCGGCTGTTCCCTCAGGCGCCTCGACCGGCGAACACGAGGCGGTGGAACTGCGTGATGGCGACCGTCGGCGTTACGGCGGCAAAGGCGTGCTGCGCGCTGTCGAACACATCAACGAGCAGATCGCCCGCGAACTCGAAGGCATGGATGCGCTCGAGCAGATCGAAATAGATCGCACGCTCATTGCGCTCGACGGCACGCCGAACAAGAAGCGCTTGGGCGCCAACGCCATTCTCGCCGTCTCGCTGGCGACGGCACGCGCCGCCGCCGACTTCCTACAAGTGCCGCTTTACCGTTATTTGGGCGGCGTTTCGGCGCGAACTCTGCCCGTGCCGCTGATGAACATCTTGAACGGCGGCGCGCACGCCGATAACAACGTCGATTTTCAAGAGTTCATGATCGTGCCCATCGGCGCTCACACCTTTCGCGACGCGCTGCGCATGGGCGCTGAGGTCTTTCACGCGCTCAAGGCGGTGCTGAAAAAGCGCGGTTATGCGACCAGCGTCGGCGATGAGGGCGGCTTTGCGCCGAACCTGCGCTCGAACGAGGAAGCGGTCGAGACCATCCTCGAAGCGATCGCTCAAGCCGGTTACAAAGCCGGAGGCGACATCCTCTTGGCGCTCGATCCGGCGGCGAGCGAGTTCCACGAAGACGGCTTCTACGTCTTCAAAAAATCGGACGGGCGACGGCTGTCGCGCGAAGAAATGGTCGCTTACTGGCGATCTTGGGTGGATCAATACCCGATCATCTCCATCGAAGATGGGATGGCGGAAAACGACTGGGAAGGTTGGAAACTGTTAACCGACGAACTGGGCCGCCGCATCCAGTTGGTGGGCGATGACCTGTTCGTGACCAACACGAAGTTCCTGCGCGAGGGGATCGAAAAAGGCGTCGCTAACTCCATTCTCGTCAAGGTCAACCAGATCGGCACGCTCACCGAAACGCTCGAATGCATCGAATTAGCCCGCACGCGCGGTCGGACGGCGATCATCTCGCACCGTTCGGGCGAAACGGAAGACCCATTCATCGCCGACCTCGCCGTGGCGACCAATGCCGGGCAGATCAAGACCGGGTCGCTGTCGCGCACGGATCGAACGGCGAAGTACAATCAATTGCTGCGCATCGAAGAAGAGCTGGCAGATGCGGCATACTTCCCCGGACCGGCAGCTTTCGATCATCTGGACAACGAGATGCTCCAAAAGGCCGAGGCGAGAGCGGAAACGGCCAACGCCGTCCGCTCACGGCGCAACGGCGGGGCGCGCGCACGCGGACGCGCGTAAAGCGCATGTGTTGGATGGCACGGGGCGGACAAAACCTCACTCGCCGCGACCGATGAGATCAGCGGTTTCCGAGAGAAGGAGAATTGAGCTTTGAGCAAAAGGTCCGAGCCTTTGGCATTGATCGTGATGGACGGCTGGGGTTATCGCGCCGAGCGCGAAGGAAACGCCATCGCGCTCGCTTCGACGCCTTACTTCGACGAGTTGATGGAGAAGTATCCGCACACGCTGCTCGAAGCCTCCGGCGTGCGCGTCGGTCTGCCGCGCGGCGTGATCGGCAACTCCGAGGTCGGGCACATGAACATCGGCGCCGGGCGCGTCATTCGTACCGATGTCGGGCGCATTGACCACGCCATCGAAACGGGCGAATTCTTCCGCAACCCCGTGCTCGTCGAGGCGATGGACGGTGCCAAAAGACGCCATCGCGCGTTGCACTTGATGGGACTAGTCTCCGACGGCATGGTCCATTCGTCTCAGGAACATCTTTACGCTCTGCTGCGTTTGGCCAAAGAGCGCGGCGTCGAACGCGTCTTCGTACACGCTTTCCTCGATGGCCGCGACACTATGCCGACTTCCGGCATCGGCTACGTGCAGAAATTGCTCGATAAGATGCGTGAAGCAGGCGTCGGCGAGATCGCGTCGATTGTCGGAAGGTACTACGCGATGGACCGCGATAAGCGTTGGGAGCGAACCAAACGCGCCTACGATCTTCTCGTTCATGCCGAAGGCGAGCGTGCGGCCGATCCCATCGCCGCGATTCAACGTTCTTACGAGCGCGGCGTGACGGATGAGTTCGTTGAACCCATCTCGCTCCGTCGCGCCACAGGCGAGCCCGTGGCGACGATCGGTGATGGCGACGCCGTCATCTTCTTCAACTTCCGCGCGGATCGCGCGCGGCAATTGACGAGCGCGTTGGCGCTGCCCGGCTTCGATGCCTTCCCGGTTCCTGATCGACCGAAGGTCGAAATGGTCTGCTTCACCGAATACGACAAAACCTATCCGTTCCCGGTCGCTTTCCCGCCGGAGCATCCGCGCAACATCCTCGCCGAAGTCTTCGCGCGCGTCGGCGTGCGCAACTACCGCTTGGCCGAAACCGAGAAGTACGCGCACGTCACATACTTCTTCAACTGTGGCATCGAGCGCGAGTTCGCGTGCGAGCGGCGACTGCTGGTGCCATCGCCCAAGGTCGCAACCTATGATCTGCAGCCGGAGATGTCGGCTTTCAAGATCACGGACAAGGTGCTGCGCGCCATCGACGAGGGCGAAACGGACGTTTTCGTCATCAACTTCGCCAACGCAGATATGGTCGGCCACACGGGCAATCTCGAAAAGACCATCGAGGCCGTGCAGTACGTCGATACCTGCATCGGTTGGATCACCAAGGCGATGCGCGCCGTGCGCGGACGCTGTCTCGTCACTGCCGATCACGGCAACGCCGAGATCATGATCGATCCGGCAACGGGCGGCCCACACACGGCACACACGACAAGCCCGGTGCCGTTCGTTCTAGTCGATGAAGCGGCGCGGGGCTTGAAGTTGCGCGATGGAGGCGCGCTCGAAGATATCGCGCCGACCATTCTCGGCCTGCTCGGAGTCGAAAAACCGGCGGAGATGACCGGACGCGATCTGCGCGAAGGCTGAACGCAGAAGACAAGTTAAACAAGCATGCTGGAGCTTGATTCAAGGAGTCCGATGGAGGCAGCCTGATCGGCAACGCCGCGCAGAGGGTTCTGGAACGGTGAGAGATCATGCCAGAACGGGCAAATCCTTCGACGATCGATTTCGACCCGCGCCGCGTGCTCATCATCGACTTCGGGCAGTTGGGCGATGTCGTTCTTAGTCTTCCGGCGCTGCGCGCCGTGCGCACGCGCTTCCCGCAAGCACACTTGACCGTAGTGGTGGGGCGTCCGGGCGCTGCCATCGTGGAACTGTCCGGTTACGCTGATGAAGTGATCGGCATCGACCGCGTGGCGTTGCGCGACGGCCCGAAACCGACGGCCCTGCTGCGCATCGTGCAACTGGTCCGACGAGTGAGACGCGCCCGGTTCGATTTCGTCATCGATCTTCACAGCCTGTACGAAACCAATCTGCTCGGTTATCTTTCCGGTGCCCCGTGGCGACTCTATGCGCGGCGCCCTGGGCGCTCGCTCGACGCGCTCTCGAATTTTCGTCCGCGCCCGCCAGTGGAGGACTTCCGCAAGCACGCTGTGGATCGTTACCTAGACGTGCTTAAACCGCTCGGCGTGGAGAACGCGCCGCGCCTACCACAACTTCGTCCGCGTCCCGAAGATGAACGCGCCGCCTACGAGATGCTCAAACGAGCGCGAGCGCGCACCTGTGCGCCGCTTGTCGGCCTTTTCCCGGGCGCCGGACACCCGGCGCGGCGATGGCCGTTGGACCGCTTCGCCGAGCTGGCTCACACGCTAGAAAAGAGCGACGAAACGCAAACTGTTGTCTTCGTCGGTCCAGAAGAGAAAGATCTGGTCAATTCCATACGCGCTCGCTTTCCACGCTCGTCGGTGCTGCTTGATCGTTTGACCATCCCGCAACTGGCCGCTGCGCAAGCGCTGCTTTCGGTCTTCGTCTCCAATGATACAGGCCCGCTGCATCTTGCGTCAGCGGTCGGAACCCCGGTGGTGATGTTGCTCGATCGTCCGACGCCGAACAGTTTTGTTCCGCTCGGTGCGAACTGCCGCATTATCTACAGCCACGCCATCGACCGCATCTCGACTGAAGAAGTGGCCCAAGCCGTTCGGGAACTGCTCGCCGTCCCACGCACGCCTGCGCTCTTCGAACTCTAAACCTCGCCGTCCCACGCACGCCTGCGCTCTTCGAACTCTAAACTGTGACTCTCGACGACAATCCAAAGCCCGCTCTTCGCAGATCGAATTTGCCCTTCAGCAAGCGGCAATCGCGTTCTGCCACCCCCTGGACAACCCAGGCCCGCTCTTCGCCGTCGGGGCGCGCGTTTGAGAGCGGCACCAGACCTTAATTTCTTCTTAAGGCCAAAGCGGCAGTGGAACCGGAAAACCGGCGAAAAACCGTCCGATTAAGACCGAAGCCGCGGGAGAACCGGCGAACCGGCGAGAAATTGCCCGACCGCCAGCTCGTCAACGGTGCAGTCCGATCCTTTTGGAATTGAACAATTTTTAACTAGACAAAACAAACTTGTTAGTGTAATAATCTTCAGGTGCTGCTCGGTGCCGGCAGCGTAACCTTCCTTTTTGGGTCCGGCACCCTGAACGACGTCGTGCTCGCCTCTGAAGTGGCTGTGATCCGTATGCAAGTCTCCGTTCACAAGATCGTGCGCTTTTGGGTTGCAGGCGGACCGTGGCTTCGTGCGGTCGGGTGCGAGCGAGCGAACGGTCTTCCTCATGGACTAGGACGACACGAGCCAACCTATAGACGGAGGACGATTTTCCGTATGTTTCGACGATACAGTTTCGTGCCAGCGGCGCTTTTGATCCTTGCGGTGGCTGGGTTGTGGGGGGCCGTGAATGCGCAGGCGACCGATGAAAGCGACCGCGCCCGCGATGGTTTGATCGGTCCGGTGCGGCGCGTGCGCACCGAGACGGCCAAGCTCGCGGTCAAGGGCGGAAAGATCATCGAGGGCCCGCGCGTGCTTTTGGAGACGGCAACCTACGACATCAAAGGCAACAAGATCGACAACGCTTACTATTCGGTGGAAAGCTCCAATCTAACGGGGCGTGAGGTTTACAAGTACGACGAACGCGGCAACATCACGGAGATGACGCTCTACAGCAACGATGGGACCATCGTAAGCCGCGAGGTCTACGCCTACGAGTTCGACCCCGTTGGCAACTGGACCAAGATGACCACGTCGGTGGCGGTCATTGAAGGCGGTAAGATCACTTACGAGCCGACCGAGGTCACATATCGCACGATCACGTATTTCTACGAAGACAACATCGCCAAGATCGTGCAGACCTCGACGCAACCGACCAAGCTCGCCCCTTCGGCAAGCAACGCTTCGCCCACAAGTGACGCCTCTGCAACAATCGCTGCGAACAGCTCGCTCTCTTCGGGCGGCGAGTCGGCAAACTCGATGAACAGGTCCGGTGCGACAACGGCGACCAAGCCTGTCGGCGAGGTGGCGGCAACGCCCAAGGCCGCTCCGAACGGCGGAGCGAACGCAGCCGGTAACCTTGCCGCCAACGGCAGCGCGAAGAGGAGCGACGTTCCGCCGGCGGTGGTTGCAACGCTCGACAAGTCTGTGCCCGTTGCGCCCAGCGCTCCAGACAAAGTTCCTGTGGAGATCAAGGCGGCGGGCGTTCGCGTCGAGGGCGATGCGCCTCCACCGCCAGCGCCCA
>NZ_PSLQ01000102.1:0-6583 GCF_040289685.1 Pyrinomonas sp. | reverse complement strand
TAAGAGTCCGGGCGAATCGCGCGGCGAGATGTGTAGGGATCGTTCCCGACTGCATCTGTGACAAAGGGGACGGCGAAATCGCTTTCCGCGTCCAAAGCGATGTGCGTCGAACAAGCGCGTCGCCGCCCCCACGGGTTCTCTCCGATGACCCGTATGCATCGAGCTTCGATCGCGGCTTGATGCGGGCCGACACATGAGCGCGCCCGAGGTGCTCGTCACGCCTCGCGCAAAAGCGCTGGCTTCAGAAATCCTCCGGGCGAGTGTAAGCCGCGCTCCAGAGCGCAACTTGCATGACGACCGATTTGAACCACGCCTGATGCATCTTCTCCACCTCGTCTTCGGCATCCCCTCTTTTCGCCAGAAACGGCTTGATGGTCGCCACGATCGGGTAGATAAATGCGATCATGTAGCGCAAAGGGATGTGATCAGCGCCCGCCTCGACGTTGTCCGTCCGGTTCTTCTTGGCGCGCGTATGACGGAGCGCGATCTCCTGTTGATAATCGAGCCAAGCCCGATCGTACGTCGCCGCGCATGTATCCCGTATCCATTGACCGAAACGCGCGCGCACCGCGGACAGATATTCCGGAATGGGATTCCCTTTGCGGTCGCTGAAGTAGAGCACCAGATGCTTATGCGCGGCGACGAAGCCGTACCACACATCCAAGACATCCTCGATCTGGTCGTTGAGGACCTCGCCAGCCATTCGAAGATAACGAACATCCTCGTCCGTGAAGAGCACGGTCTGCTTAAGCAGGTCAAACTCTTGGTCGCTTAACGGCGAACGCGCAACCGCGCTCGTCCCACGAGTGTAGCCGAGTATCATCTCTTCGCTCATTCACATACCTCCGCCTTTCAGATTCGTTCGCAATAGCGATCCGTCATAAAATTAGCAGGATGCGAGGGAGCGCGTAAGTAGGCACAATTCGGTTAGGTAGTCACTTTTCGGTGCAAATTCATGAAAGCGAAAGACAAAATCTCGTCCATCGGGTCAACGGATGAACCGACCGTCAGCCGCATGGTCGAAGATGTCATCGGCTGCAAGTGGACCTTGACCATCATGCAACTGATCCGTCGAGGCGTGTGCCGCCCCGGCATGATCGAGCGCAGCGTCGAAGGACTGACGACCAAAGTGCTGAACGAGAGGCTGAGGAAGCTGGTCCGCTACCGCATTCTCGAACGCCGCGCTTATCCCGAAGTGCCGCCGCGCGTCGAGTACAAGTTGACCCCGTTCGGCCATAAGTTCGCGCGCCTTCTCGATGCGATCGAGGAGCTGGAAAAAGAGCGTGCGATGGCAACCACACGCGGCGCTGATAGCGGCTGAAAACGAGCGGCCGAGCGCAAACTACTTTCGCGATCGCGTTCGCAGCCGCGTTAAAACGTCTTCGCGCGACCGCCGGAATGAATCCGCCCAAACACGGTGCGCTCAATCTCATCAGCGCTCTCCTGTGAGCGAGCCTCTGGGCTGGCTTGACTTACCGGATGGGAGAAAATCCTCTGCGATGAGACGCGCGCCTCGATGCCACTGCGCTCTCTCCGGTTGCTTCAAATGGTAGAAAGCACGAGCGAGCAACGCGTGCGCCGCGCGCTCCAGCTCATCATCGCCATCAGCCGTTTGTAGCACAAAGGTCGCCTCTTCGACCACGCGCTCCCACTCACGGCGCGCAGCCAGCAGTTTTGCCCACTCCAAATGCGCTTCGGGCGCGAGCGGATTCCAAACGAGAGTTTCGCGCACCAGCGCCTCCGCTTCCGTCTGCCGCCCTTGTAGTTGTAGAAAACGCGCGTATTCGAGCGTCGCTTCAGGGCGGCGCTGTGGCAATTGACGGTTGATCTCAATAGCGGCGCGGTAAGCTCGCTCGGCGCCGCGCGATTCGCCGAGGTCGTTTTTTGCGCGGGCGATTTGCAGCAAGATGCGCAGCCGAAGTTCGTCTCGACGCGCGAGCGCAAGCGCTCGTTCCCACTCGACGAGCGCGCCGTTGAGATCGGTTGTGCTGAGAGCGCGTCCGTAGTTGTAACGGGCCGAAGCGTCGTCGGGAGCGAGTTCAACCGCGGCGGCCAATATTTGGCGGGCGATCTCGTTGGCGCGCGTTTTGCGCGCGGGATCGACGCCGAGCAATACGCGCCCGAGCGCGATCATCTCGGACAACTCTGGGGCAGCGCGCACGCGCGCCAGTCGCGCGACGATTCGCGCTGCTAGGGTGGCAGATGGCAAGCGCAAATAGACGGTTTCGATCTCTGAGTCCGGGTAGAGTTTCATCCCCTGTTCGCAGATCTCGGCGGCGCGCTCGAACTTGCCAGCGCGGCGTGCCGCTTCCGCTGCGAGCGCGTAAACGTTCTCCGGACTTTGCGCGCTGAGGATCTGTTCCGCCACCGCGAGCGCTGCCGCCGGACGACCGGCGCGAACGAGCGCTTCGCCCAATAGCGCCCGCAGGCTTTCGCGCGCTCCCGGCTGCTGGGCCAATGGAGCGAGGAGCGCGACGGCGTGAGCCGCCCTGCCTTGCGTGAGGTCGAGGCGCGCGAGCGCTTCCACAGCGTCGCTTTGACGCGGGTCGAGACGAACAGCGCGTTCAAGTTCGGCCCTCGCCTCCATTGGCCGCGCGCCGTTCAACAGCGCGAGGCCGAGCGCCGCCCGTCCGCTCGCCGAACGCGGCGCAAGCGCTAAGTGCCGACGAAGAACCGCGATCGCCTCGTCGTTTCTCCCCGTCTGCAGGTAGCAGATGCCGAGCGCTAGAAGAACCGGCGCCGAAGCGGACCGCTCCTGCAGCCATGCTTCGTAAACGCGCGCGGCATCGGCGAACCGACCCTCGCGCAGCGCTCGATCGGCTGCGGCGAGCATCCCGTTCTCCCGCCGCGTCGCCACGACACTCACCATGTTTAAGGTCGTGACGGCCAGCATGAAGCTCACGGATCTACTCCAGACGCTCCGCATCGGAAGCTTTAAAAACTGAACCGCGCTTGTATCTCAGCGACTCGTCCGGCCAAGACGTGCAACGCGCGACCGAAATCCGGATGCTGAATCTGCGTGTTGTCGTCGTTGGCTTGAAAGGGAGCGAGGTTCACTGTGTTGAAGAGGTTATAGAAATTCACCCGAAGCTCGAAGCCAGCCCGTTCGCCGAGCGCCGGCAACTTCGGCAACCAGAAACGCTTGAGCACCGTCATGTCCACGCTGAAGTAGCGCGGTCCACGCAGGCTATTGCGCCCGATGCCGGGACGCGGCGGGACGCTGAACGTTCCTGACGGAGGCGGCAAGAAGTAGCGCAACCCGCCGCCCGGAAATGGTCCAGCGCCGAGAAAGGTGCCATTGCTTGTGTCGGCGGTCGCTGGCGGACGTAGTTGCGCGACGGGACGCAGCGGGCAGACATTGCCCCCAGCCACCTGTGCGTTGCACTGTCCGCCGCCGACCACGGGCGTCCACGGGAAACCAGAACTGGCCGTCAGGATGCCGCTCACTTCCCATCCGCCGAAGACGCTTCCCACCAAATCGCGTCGCCCGCGCAACAATGGCAGCTCCCATATGCCGTAAGCCTTAAGCGCATGGCGGACGTCGAAATCCGATGGCCCGTATTCGGTCCGCTGATCGAAGGGGTAAGTCTGTCGGCAATCGTGGTCGTTCGAGCAGGTGTCGAGGCTCTTGCTCCAACGATATTCGGCGTTAAAGAGGAAGCCGCGCGCAAAGCGGCGCGTTGCGTCGACCAGCAACGCATTGTAATTGCTGTTGACATCGGTGAGCAGCAGATTGACGCTGCCGATACGCGGGTTGGGCGCGACGAATTTGTGGTACGGCACCAAACGCGGGAGTTTATGGGCTGCGCTTCCTTGATAAGTGAGCGACGCCAGCCAGTTGGCCCCGAGATCGTATTCGGCGCTCAACGAGTAGCGGTAAGCGTATGAGTTCGGCACATCCTGCAACGTCGCGTTGATGTTGACCGGCGGGCCGCTCAAAGGAAGCCCGGTGTTCGGATCAAAGGTCAGCCTCGCCGCTGGATTGGGCGGATAGTTGAACGAGCCGAGATCGCTCGCCGTCGCATACAAGATGTTGCCGCTCGCTTGATCGAAGAAGAAGCCGGCGAAAAAGGGCGGGTTGAAGCGCGATTCGAGCAGTCTCGATCCGGGCAGACGATTGTATCCGATGCCGAATCCACCTCGCAGGACCATTCTTTGGGCGAAAGCCGTTGGGTTCCACGCGAAACCGACCTGAGGTCCGAAGTTGTTCCGGTCCGGGTTGAAGAGGTCGCCGCCGACCTTGAGGCGCGCGCCGATCAAACCGTCGTTGGGGCCGAGAACGAGGTTCGAGATGCGATCGTTGGCGCTGCGCAGCGGCGTAAAATACTCCCACCGCAAACCAAGATTGAGCGTCAAGTTGGGGCGCGGCTTCCAGTCGTCTTGAACGAAGAGGGCGTAATATTTGCTGCGCGCGTAAGCTGCCAGATCCGTGTAGGCGCCACTGCGCGGCTCGAAGAAGGCGAACTCCGAATTGGGCGCGTCGTTGGCAAAACTCCACAAGTTGCCGAAGTCAAAGGTCGGGCGTCCGGCCCACGGCGCATGGTCGTTGTTCTGCTCGGCGATCAGATCAACGCCGAACTTGAGCGCGTGCGCGCCGACCACTTTGCTGAGCGTATCGCGCGCGTTGTAGGTCGTTTGGTAGAAGACACCTGGTCCGATGCCCGTGCCGAAACCGATGCACCCCGGATTGAAACAGACGTTTGCCCGCGGAATGCCCCAACCGATGTTCGGATTGGATTTCACTTCATCGAAATACCATCTAGTGACGTTGAACCGCGCCTCGTTGATCATGGTCGGCGAGATCGTCCGCGTCCACAGTAGCGTGCCGACCATGTTGCGTCGCGCCGAGGTGAAATCGAGCGCCGGACGTCCCTTGTTCCACGTGTCGTTGAAGTTGCGCGTATTCGGCACCCAATACATGCTGAAAGCGACCAGATCCTTGTCGGTCACTTGAAAGTCGAGGCGCGCGCCCACCTGCTGCGCCGTTGACCGGTCGGGAATCAGCAGCTGGGCGAACTGAATGTCGGCCACGCCATCAAGCCCGCCGCCCGTCTCCGGTTGCGGTATGCCCAGACGCGCCGCCGCGTTGATCGAACCGATGTCGAGGCCGCCCGCCACCGTGCGGCAGTTGACTCCCTCGACAAAACCGGCGGAAGCACAATTTCTACTGGCATCGATGCTCGCCACGCGCGGCGGCGTCATGCCTGGAAAGTTAAGGATCTTGGCGGCAACGCTGTTCGGTCGCAACCTTCTCACCGCTTCGACGTAGTTCTGCGTCTCAATCCACTCGCCGGCCAGCCGCGTGCTCGATCGCCCGACTCGTTCGTAAGAGACGAAGAAGAAGAGTTTGTTCTTGCCGCTCCAGTAAGCAGGGCCGCCCTCGCCAAAACGTGGCAGATAGACGGGTCCGCCGAGGCTGCCTCCCCATTGGCTCAAAAACTGCTCGACGCGCTGCGGATCCTCACGGATCGCTGTGCCAGCGCGCACGAAATCTTGCCGCGCATTCAACCCCGGTGTGTTTCGCTTGAAAAAGAGGCTCCCGTGGAACTCGTTGGTCCCCGATTGAGAAACGACCAACACCTGCGCGCCCGTGTTACGCCCGTACTCAGCCGAGTAGTTATTCGCTAACACGCGCACCTCTTTGACCGATTCCTGATTTGGAGTGATCACAGCCGCCCCACCCCACGCTTGGCTCATCGCCGTCACGCCATCGATCTGAATGTTGTTCGCCTCGACCCGCTGACCGTTGGCAGTGATGGGCGGGCGGTTCTCGGTGGCAAAAATTTGGTCGTTGGAGCCGCCCGGTCCAACCGTATTTGGCAAGTTGACGGCTGCCCCCGTTCCCGTGCGCGCGCCAAGCCCGAAGATGCCGGGCGCCAAGCGCACGAGTTCATACGGATCGCGCCCGACCTGCGGCAAACGCTGAACCTCGGTGGTCGTGATCGTGCCGGCCACTTCGCCGCTTTCAGCACGCAACGGTGCGGTTTCGGCACTCACCGTTACGGTCTCGGTCACCTGTCCTGGTTCGAGCGTGAAGTTGACGCCGCGTAGCTCTTCAGCTCCGACGTTCACTTTCTCGATGACCTGCCGTTTGAAACCCGCGGCTTCGGCGCTGATCGTGTAGATGCCCGGCGCTAGCCCTGAAAGGCGGTAAAAACCGGTCTCGTTGGTCACCGTCTGCTGTTCGCGTCCCGTCTCAGCGCTCTTCAAAGTGACGGTCGCCTTCGGAATGACCGCTCCGGTTGGGTCGGTGACCACGCCTTGCACCGCGGCTTTGAACTGCGCCAGCGCTTGGCCCGCCGTCAAAAACGCCAGCGCAATGGCGGGAAGTAATCGGAGAGCGATCGGTCGCATGGCTCCTCACACCTCTAACAAAAATTGAATTCGCCAAAAAACAGGACAGAGAAAATATTTCGAAAGATTTCCGAGTGGCAGGAGAAATATTTCTCTCGCCTATTCCGTGTTGAAACTGCCATGCTTGTCCGACTACAGACTGCGATCGCTATTCCTCTTCTCTTCATCCTAACGCTTAAGTATCTCCATACTAAGTTTGCGCAATTTCGACGGCCCCAAGTAGCTTGAG
>NZ_PSLQ01000029.1:0-39318 GCF_040289685.1 Pyrinomonas sp. | reverse complement strand
CCTCAATGAATTGAGGGGGATTACAGCCCACTCGCGCTCCCCCGTTTTTCTAAACCTCGCTGCCGCTCGTTCAGCAAAAGGTCAATCGTTCGTTCAGAAGATTTTCCAAAGATCGCGTGCGAAGCGGTTCGTTCGGGCGAAGCCTAAACGCTTGTTCTCAAGGTCGCAGAAAAACTTTCTCGCGGCGGGCTGCGTATAACGGCAGAGCGCTGTGTTTGCGGCGAAATTCCGTTCGCAGCGACCAAACCGTTGCGGCGCGAATCGGCATCAAACGAGGCGCTTCATCATCGAGCGTTGATCAAGGAGAGCGAGAAGAATCGAATGCATAAAAGAAGAGCATCTCGGACGGCTTCATCGAAGCGGCTGTTTCTTTTGGCGTTGTTGCTGACGGTGGGGGCGACGCCTATCGCAGAGGGGCAATCCAGGGTTAAGGCGCGCGCCACCGCCTCGCCGTTGCCTGCGGCAGCTATGCGCGCCGCCGAGCAGATCACGGCGGCGCAACTGAGCGAATACCTTCATTTCATCGCTTCCGACGAGATGGAAGGGCGCGACACTCCATCGCGCGGTCTGGACACGACGGCCAAGTTCATCGCGTTGCAGCTTGCGCGCGCTGGCGTCAAACCAGCGGGCGAAAACGGGACCTATTTCCAGCGCATTGCGCTACGTCGCGTCCGCGTCGATCCGGCGCAGACGCGCGTCACGCTGAACGGTCAAGAGTTCCGCTATGGCGAGGATTTCTTGGCCGGAAACTTCTCCGGCCAGGCAAGCGGCAATCTCGTCTATGTCGGTCACGGTTGGGTCTTCCCGGCGAAGAACATCAACGCTTATGCGGGCGTCGATGTGCGCGACAAGATCATGATCGTCACTGGCGGTCTTCCGAAAGGCGTGACCTTCCGCGACGTGGCCGAAGGTAGATCGGGACAAGATTGGGAAAGCCCGGACAGCTACGGTCGGAAAAACGGCGCGCGCGGCATCGTCATCATCCCTAACTTCCAAGCTCTGGCTACGTGGAACAGGCGACAGCAGAGCGCCGTTGAACGCGGCATCACCTTTGTCGAAAGTTTTCAATCCACGGAAGCGAATCAACTTCCGACGATCACCGCGTCACTCTCTTTGTTGAACGCGCTGTTTCGCGGGGAGAAGCTGAGCGCGGCAGACCTTTTCGCCCGCGCCATCTCGGGTGAGGCGGGCGAAGCGTTCGCGCTGTCGCCTGACAAGACCTTGACAGTGAGCGTCAAGGCTGCGTCTGAGACGATCTATACGCAGAACGTCATCGGCATGGTCGAAGGAAGCGATCCAGTGCTAAAGAACGAATACGTCGCTTTGGGCGCGCACTACGATCACGTCGGAGTAGGTTTGCCGGACGATAAAGGGGATCGCATCTACAACGGAGCGGACGACGATGGATCGGGAACGACCGCGCTGCTCGCAATGGCCGAGGCCGCTGCACGCAGCAGCGTTCGACCCAAGCGCTCGTTGCTCTTCGTCTGGCATGCCGGAGAAGAGAAGGGATTGTGGGGATCGCGTTACTTCACGGAGCATCCGACCGTGCCGCTCGGTCAGATCATCGCGCAACTGAACGTCGACATGATCGGACGGAGCAAACGAGATGGGGACGCGAAGCCAGAAAATCATGATCTTTCCGGCCCAAACGAGATCTACATCATCGGTTCGCGCATGATGAGCACAGAACTCGGCGACTTAAGCGAGCGCGTCAATGGCGCGTACCTCAATCTCGCGCTCAACTACAAGTACGATGATCCGAAGGACCCTAATCGCTTCTTCTTCCGCAGCGATCATTACAACTACGCGCAAAAAGGGATCCCGATCATCTTCTATTTCAACGGCGTGCACGAAGATTATCACCGTCCGTCGGATTCGCCCGACAAGATAGACTACCAGAAGATGGAGCGCGTCGCGCGAACCATTTTCATGACGGCTTGGGCATTGGCCGACTTGCCGCAGCGCCCGCGCGTGGATAAGCAATTGCCCGCAGAGCTTCGCGCGCGATAGGCGTGACCTAAACCTCTAAAGTTTGTCGCAAGGGGCAAGCTTGGCCGGACCGGATTGAGCTTGCCCTTTTACGAAGGAGTTTGCTGCGCGCTGGCCTTTGGCAGGAGCTGAATTCCGCCGTCGAAGCTCAAATCGCGCCGCAAGAGTTCCCGCCTTCAGGCAGTTGCCGAACGCCGCGGAAGCGACTTGACGGCATATGCGACGCGCAGCTCATGGTCGCAACAAGGAAACCCCGCGATTGTAGGGCGTCAACTTGACGCGAGAGCCGTTCAATCGAGACAAGCTCGATTTTGCTCTTTCAATCGGCGAGAGAAGACGAGTCGCGCGCTTTTCGGTCCAATCTCCTCACCACCAACCCTTGCACGTCGACGCACGGAAAGCGAACGGCAGTCTTTATCCCACGCCGACGGAAGGGAAGCGCGATCAATTCAGCGATCTCTTGTTCGCGCCCATCGGTCAGCGCAATCACGCTCGGGCCGGCGCCGCTCAGTGCAACGCCAAGGAGTCCCTCGACGCGCGGCACGTCGAGCGCTTCATCGAGACCGGGCACGAGATTCCGTCGGTAAGGCTGATGCAGCCGATCGCGCATCGCTTCCCAAAGGAGATGGTGTTCGCCGCTTTCGACCGCAGCGCAGAGAAGGGCGACGCGCTGCATGTTGAAGACGGCATCAGCGCGGTCAACACGATCGGGCAGTGCTGCGCGCGCGCGCTTTGTTTCGAGCGGCACGTCGGGCGTCACGACGATGATCTTCAGCGTCGAAGGCCACGGGCGCTTAACGGCGAGGACGCTCCCATCGGGATTTATGCAGTGGACCACCCATCCGCCCAACAGGGCGGCGGCGACGTTATCGGCGTGCCCCTCCAACTCGGTCGCATAACGCAAAAAGTCCGCGGTGGAAAGCGGTTTCCGGCAAATCGCAGCGCCGAGCGCAATGCCAGCGACGATGGCCGCTCCGCTGCTCCCCAAACCGCTCGCAAGCGGTATCTGGCTGCGCACGGCGAGGCGAACGGGCGGCAGTTCCCATCCTCGACGTTCGGCAACAAAGCGCATCGCTCTTTGGATCAAGTTCTCCTCGACGCGAAGCGTTGCACCTTCGCCTTTGATGCGCAAGCGAGGCGCGCTTTCCACAGTCGTTGCTCTGGCTTGAAGATAAAGATCGAGCGCTAGTCCGCAACAGTCGAAGCCTGATCCGAGATTCGAGGTCGAGGCCGGCACGCGAACCTCGACTTTTGCTCGACCATCAATCCCCGGATCGATCGTCTCGGTGATGTTGATCTCAGCTTCCACGCGCGCTTGAAAACCTCTCAGTCAACGGAAAACGGTGGCGCTGATCTTGCTGCACGATGAGGCGCCGGATCAACTCGCCCAGCGATTGTAGCGCGAGCGAGGCGGTTGCGTTCAAGCTTCGTCCGCCTCATTGGCGCGCGCTCTCTTCTCGGCGCGACCGAGCGCGACGGCGCGTTGATAGGCCGCCCACACGGCTTTGGAGAGGACGGTGCGCAGACTGCCTTTTTCCATTTGATAGATCGCTTCGGCAGAGGTCCCGCCGGGCGAGGTGACCATATTGCGCAGTTCCGCCGGGTGCTTGTGTGATTCTTGAGCGAAAAGGACGCTGCCGAGCATTGTTTGTAACACCAGTTCTTGAGCCATGCGGCGTGAGAAGCCCAAATGGACGCCAGCATCGATCAGCGCTTCCATGACGAGGAAGACATACGTCGGCCCCGTTGCGCTCAACGCCGTTGCCATGTCGATCATCCGCTCTTCCTCGACGTACATCTCTTTGCCGAGCGCTCCAAGCAGCGTGCGCACTTGGTCGCGTTGCGCCGCGGTAACTTGCGAAGTGGCGGTCCATACGGTCATCCCCTGCCCGATCTGCGCTGGCGTGTTCGGCATGGTGCGCACCACTGCCGGATGGAGCAACTCGCGCGCGATCGTCTCGATGCGTGCCCCGGCGATGATCGAAAGCACGAGTTGCTCTTCGTGCAACCAGCCACGCAGCTCTTCGAGAATGGTCTTGAGCTTTTGCGGTTTGACGGCCAGAACGACGATCGAATGGCGCGCTTCGCTCGCTGAAGGGCGGTCGAAAGCCGCTGCTTCGCGGTTGCTCTCGAAGACCCGAATGCCATACTTGGCCGCCAGTTCTTCGCGCCGCGTTTGGCGCGGGTGGCTGCCGAGGATCTGCTCGGGCGAGACTAGTTCGCGGCGAAGAAGGCCAGCGATCATGGCTTCGGCCATGACGCCGCACCCAATGAAAGATATTTGCGTGTCGCGCAAAGGCGAGCTTTTCCCCGTACTCATCGCTCGATTCATGTCCAACTTCGGTTGCGATTTGAGAGCAGCGTGAGAATGGTCTCAGCGCGGGCTTCGACGCGCTGCGGCGCGTTGCGGTAGCGCCCGGAAGAAGCCTCGAAGAGCCTTCCCGTGTGATAACGCATCGCGTAATCGGCATCTTTCAGCACGTGACCTGTCAATACAGCGACCACGCGCTCATCTGGCGAAACGAGTCCTTGAGCGACCAGCTTCTTGATGCCGGCCACCGCCGCCGCCGAAGCCGGTTCGCAGCCGATGCCGTCGCGCCCGACGACCGCCTTGGCTTCGGCGATCTCCAACTCGCTAACGGCGACTGCTCGTCCGCCAGTCCGTTGCACGACGCGCGCCGCTTTCTTCCATGAGACGGGCGCACCGATCTTGATCGCTGTGGCGAGCGTCGCTGGATGCGAGATCGGAGCGAGCGATGATGGTTGCGGCGACGCCGACAAGAAACGGACGAGCGGCGCGGCTCCCTCTGCTTGCGCGACGCTCACGCGAGGTAGCCGTTCAATCAAGCCGAGTTCGAGCATCTCAAGGAAACCTTTGCCGAGAGCCGATACGTTGCCTAAGTTGCCGCCAGGCACGATCACATGATCTGGCACTTCCCACGCCAACTGTTCGAGCAGTTCGAACGCGGTCGTCTTCTGTCCTTCCAACCGGAACGGGTTGATCGAATTGACGACGTAGATGGACGGTTCTTCGGATAGTTCGCGGATCAAACTCATGCACCGGTCGAAATCGCCTTCGATCTCCAGCACGGTCGCGCCGTAATCCAAACTCTGAACCAACTTCGCATGGCTGATCTGCCCGCGCGGAACGAGGATCGCACACCGAAGGTCAGCGCGCGCGGCGTACGCCGCGAGGCTGGCCGCCGTGTTGCCCGTGCTGGCGCAAACCACCGTCTGCGCGCCCAAGCGGACGGCTTGCGTAACGGCCACCGTCATGCCCGTGTCTTTGAACGAACCGGTTGGATTGCAGCCCTGATGTTTCAGCAACAGCCGGTCCAATCCGCAATAGCTGGCCGAACGGGGAGCTTCGTAAAGCGGCGTGTTGCCCTCGAAAAGGGTGACCGCAAAGACCCCTTCATCAAAGGGCAGAAGCTCGCGAAAGCGCCATACGCCGCTGCGGTCGCGCGCTTGCGACGAGGCGCGCCGTCGCTGCCAAAGCGCGCGAAGATCGGACGAGTCACGAGCCGGTTGCGTCTTTATCTCCAACAGGCCGCCGCATCGCGAGCAGACGAGCAGCGGCTCGTCCAGCCCGTACCGAGCGGCGCAGTGTGGTTCGACGCATCTTTGTTCGCCCCTCATCACCGGATTGGCATCAAGCGCTTTCGACTTGCAATTCAGGCGCGCTCTGCTCTGCGGCGCGTTCAAGGCCGAACTCTTTGTGAATCGTCGCCACGGCTTGTTTCATCGCTCCGGCCTCGACGACGAAAGAGATATTGTACTCCGAAGAGCCTTGCGCAATGGCGATGATGTTGATCCCGTCTCTGCCAAGCGCGCTGAAGATCCTTCCGGCGACGCCGACCGCACCGCGCATGCCCTCGCCGACGACGGCTACGATGGCGACGTCGTGATCCGCCGTGATGTGTTCGATCTGATGGTGCTTGATGTCAGGCGCGAGCGTGCGCCGAAGCGCTTCGAGCGTTTTCGCCGCGTCTTTGGTTGGAACGACAAAACAGATGTCATTTTGTGAGGAGGCTTGGGAAATCAACAGGATGTTGGCGCGCACGCTGGCCGTCGCCGCAAACGTCTTCGCGATGGCTTCGGGCAGGCCGACGATGCCGCGTCCGCCGACCGTGATCAAACTGACGTCGCCGATCGCCGTGATCGCTTTGACGCCGCTGCGCGTTGGGTGCCCGTTGGGCGTGATCTTGGTGCCAGCTCTCTCGGGGGCGAAACTGTTGCGAATCCAGACCGTGATGCCCGCCTCGGTGATCGGTCGCAGCGTCTTTGGGTGAAGGACCTTGGCGCCGAAATAGGCTAGTTCCGCCGCCTCCGCATAGGAGATCTCATCGAGCGTGCGCGCTTCGGGCACGAGCCGCGGATCGGCGGTCAATACGCCATCGACATCGGTCCAGATGATGATCTCTTCGGCATCGAGCGCTGCGCCGAGAATGGTCGCCGAATAGTCCGACCCGCCGCGTCCGAGCGTGGTGGTGACGCCAGCGGCAGTCGCGCCGATGAAACCGGTGACCACAGGCGTCGCCTGCTCATCGAGCAGAGCGAAGAGCTTCTGACGCGCCGCGCGGCGCGTCTCCGCCATCAAAGGTTCCGCTTGATCGTACTGATCATCCGTGATGATCAGCTCGGTCGCGTCCACAGCCTTTGCGCGCACGCCCATGTGGCGCAAAGTCGCCGCCATCAATCGCGCCGACAGTCGTTCGCCCGCGCCGGAGATCGCCGCTAGGGTGCGCAGCGTCAGTTCGCGCAGCAATGCCGTCCCGCGACATAGATCGAGGACTTGCGCGCAAATCCTTTCGATCTCGCCCCTGACTTCTTTCGCGCTTTCAGCTGTGGAGAGCGTCCGCAGCGCGGCTTCGTGTTGTCGGCGCAGCGCTTCGATCATCTCAATGGCCGCTTGTTCTTCTCCCTCGGCTGCTTTTTGCGCCGCTTCGAACAGGCGGTTGGTCACGCCGCCCATCGCTGAAACGACGGCAACCAAAGGTGCCTTTTGCGCAGCGCGCGCGATGATCTCCGCCGCACGCTGTATGCAACGAGCGTCGCCGACGGAAGTCCCGCCGAACTTCATGACGCGAATCTCTCTTCTCATGGTTCGAAGATCGAAAACCGGTCTTTGGATCCTTTCGATGAAACCTTTTAGCCGCTTCGACGTCGCCCAACGCTCTTCGAATAAAGAACGAGCTAGATCGCACGTGGGCGATATTTGGTCGGCAGACGGATGCAAGCTACAGCATTGTCCTCCATCGGCGCTTAAAGAGCAGCGTTATATGCGCGCGACGCCGCTCGTGTCAAGGATCGAGTCGTGAGGTTTGGCAACAAGGGACGTCGGCGGTAATGGGTTGATAAATAGAGGTTATGATGCGCGCTGCCGGATGAGCGACGAAGGCGGACGCAAAAGTGCGATCTAGCCTCCGGAACTTGAGAGAGCAAGATGTCTTTGACTGCGGTTCCTCGCGCTGTCGCTCTGAGTGCGCTCGGTTCCGCCGAAGCGCGCACGCGCTTCAACCGACGTCGGTTTCGCTCATACGAAGACTGCTTGAGAGGACTTTGCAGTCAAGCGCGGCGCCGGCGCAGCACGCGCAGACCGAGGCTTGCAGCTTGAGATGAGAGCTGCGCGGCAAGCGTATCGCAGACGACCTCGCAAAGCTCGAAGATCTCCGGCGCGGCGATCCTGTAGTAGACGGTCGTGCCCTGCGGACGCCGGGCGAGGATGCCAGCCTCGACCAGCGTCTTCAAGTGTTTGCTGATGTTGGCTTGTGTCGCGCCGAGTTCGGTGACCAGTTGGGTGACCGATTTTTCGCTCCCATCTTGCAGCGCGCGCAAGATCTTCAACCGCGTCGGCTCGCCGAGACAGCGAAAGCGCGCCGCCACCATTTCGAGAACCTCGTCGGAGAGAACCGTCTTCTTCGCCATTTTCATCGCCTGTCAATCCGATCTGATGCGCAACCATCAATGATACTGCCAGCGAGCGGCGGAGCGCAAGATGCCTTCCGGACGACTTGACAGCTTTCAAATATAACTGTATAGTCATAAACGTTATCACGGTGTGAGAAGAACAGGCGAGAGTTAGATCACGAAAGGAGGCGATGATGATGAACGAAGATGTTCAGGTGAGCGAGCTGAAAGAAGCGCTCGAAAGAGGCGACGGCCAATTGCTTGATGTGCGTGAATACGCGGAGTTTGCCGCCGCACACATTCGCGGCGCGCGCCTCATCCCTTTACGCGAGCTGGATGAGCGCTGTGCGGAACTCGACCGAACGCGCCCGCTCTACGTCATTTGTCGCACGGGACGGCGCGCGCGCCAAGCGCAGAATCTGCTGCGCGCTCGTGGGTTCAGCGACGTTCGTTGCGTTGCGGGCGGCATGCTCTCTTGGCAGGAGCGTGGTTACGACGTTGAAAGCGAAGCGGGCGCGCCATGGTCGCTCGAACGGCAGGTGCGCTTTGCTGCCGGGGCGCTCGTCCTTGTCGGCACGCTGGCGAGCTTGTTCGTCGCACAGCCGTTCATATGGTTAGCGATCTTTATCGGCGCCGGTTTGGTCTTCTCGGCCATCACCGACACGTGTGGGATGGCCATGCTGCTTGCGCGCATGCCGTGGAATCGAGCGCGCGGGGAAGCCTCTTGTCGAGCTGGATCGGAGCGGCAATGGGTGAGATGATAAGGCTGACGTTGGGGCTAGTTTTGAGCGCAGCGATCGGCGCGTCGCTGGGACTACTGGGCGGTGGCGGATCGATCATCACCTTGCCCGTTCTGGTTTACGTTCTAGGCGTCGATGTTTATCAAGCGGTCGGCATGTCGCTGGCGGTGGTCGGCGCGACTAGTCTCGTCGGGGCTGCGTTGCACGGGCAGCGCGGGCGAGTGAGTTTGAAGGTCGGGGCGGTCTTCGGCGTTTTTGGGGCGATCGGGGCGATGATCGGCGCGCGTCTGACGCATCTGCTTTCGCCGTCGGCGTTGCTCCTTGCCTTTGCTTCGTTGATGTTGGTCGTCTCCGTTTTGATGTTGACGCGCGAGTCGAACGCGGAGGCGATGGCTGGGCCGCCTCGATTCAACCCCGTCAAGGCCGCCGCTGCCGGGGCGCTGGTTGGCGCGTTGACCGGATTTTTAGGCGTCGGCGGCGGCTTTCTGGTGGTCCCGGCGTTGATCTTCTTCGCCGGATTGACGATCCGCGAAAGCATCGGCACATCGCTGCTGGTGATCGCGATCAACAGTTTCGCCGGTCTCGTCGGGCACCTCGAGCGCGAGCGCTTTGATCTACGCTTGACGGCGCTCGTTACGTTGTGTGCCGTTGGCGGCGCGTTGATCGGCTCAGCCTTATCTCATCGCATCTCGCCGCGTGGGTTGCGGAAGTCGTTCGCCGTTTTCGTCCTCGCTGTGGCGCTGCTGCTCGTAGCGGAGAACTACGCCGTCTTGTTCAGGTAGCGAGCGCCGAAGATAGAAGGTCTTCGCCACATGAATGGCGATGGGGAAAGGAGATCGAGATGTTCTTCAGACAACTGTATGATGAACGCCTCGCGCAAGCGAGTTACTTCGTTGCTTGTCAAGCGACGGGCGAAGCTGTGGTCATCGACCCGAATCGTGACGTCGAACAGTATCTGGAACTGGCCGAGCGCCATGGCTTTCGCCTCGCGGCGGTGACGGAGACGCATATTCACGCCGACTTCGTTTCGGGCGCGCGCGAGCTGGCGCAACGCACTGGGGCGAAACTCTTTCTGTCGGGCGCTGGTCCGCGCGAGTGGCAATACGAATATGCGGAGAAGGAGGGCGCGACTCTATTAGAGGATGGCGCATCTTTTCGCATTGGAAAGATCCTTTTCGAAGCCTTACACACGCCGGGCCACACGCCCGAGCATCTCTCCTTCGTCTTGAAGGATGAAGCGCGCGCTTCCGAACCGGTCGGCATCTTCACGGGCGATTTCGTCTTCGTTGGCGACGTCGGTCGTCCGGATCTTCTGGAGCGTGCCGCTGGAGTCGTCGGAGCGGCTGAAGAAGGCGCGCGTCAGCTCTTCCGCTCCCTCGCGAAGTTCCGTTCCTTGCCCGATTACGTGCAAGTCTGGCCCGGCCATGGGGCGGGAAGCGCGTGCGGACGTGCACTCGGGGCCATGCCGCAAAGCACGGTCGGATACGAGCGACGGTTCAATTGGGCCTTCAAAATCGAAGACGAAGCGGAGTTCGTGCGTGCCGTGCTCGATGGGCAACCCGATTCGCCGCCATACTTCGCCGTGATGAAGCGAGTGAACAAGCGCGGGCCTACGCCCGTCGCGGAGCTTGCGCCGGTCGAAAAACTAGGTTTCGAGAGTTTGTCGGGCGCGTTGGGCCGCTGGATCATCGCCGATACGCGACGCGCGGAAGATTACGCGCGCCGACACATTCCAGGGACGATCAACCTGCCGTTCAATGGGTCTTTCGTTACCTGGGCCGGTTGGCTTCTGCCTTACGACGCGAAGATCGGTTTGATCATCGGGGACGATGCGGCGGGAAGAGCCGTGCGCGCGTTGCGTCTGATCGGTTTGGACCAGATCGCCGGGTTTTGGTCGCCGGAGGTAATCGAGGAGTGGGAAGCGCGAGGGGGGCGGTTGCATAAGATCGAACGCCTCAGCGCCGATCGCGCGCAGCAATTGATCGAAAAGGGAGAGGTGCACGTGCTCGACGTGCGACGCGAGGACGAGCGCGCTCGCGGGCAGATCGCCGGAAGCCTCCACCTCCCGCTCGGCGAACTAATCAAGGGCGAGGCCGAACTTCCAACGGATAAACCCTTGCTCGTCCATTGTCAAACGGGAACGCGCTCGGCGTTGGCCGTCGGTCTGCTGAGCGCGCGCGGTATGGATCACTTGATCGATTTGGAGGGCGGGTTTGCAGCATGGGAGCGCAAAGTGAACGAAGGGAAGAACTGAACGGAGGCGTGTCTGAGAAGACGATGGCGGAGCATTGGGATCGCTTCTACGCGACGCGCGACCCTGCGGAGTTGAGCTGGTGGCAGCCTCATCTTACATGCTCTTTGCGTTTGATCGAGGAAGCCGGATTGCCGCGCGATTCTTCGATCATAGATGTCGGCGGCGGAAACTCGACCCTCGTTGACGATCTATTGGCGCGCGGTTACGAACGGATCACCGTTCTCGATCTTTCAGCGGCAGCTCTCGATCAGGCCAAGCGTCGGTTGGGCGAGAAGGCTGCCAAGGTCACGTGGATCGCAGGCGACGTCACCTCTTTATCTTTGCCCGCGCAGGCTTTCGATCTATGGCATGATCGCGCCGTCTTTCACTTCCTCGTCTCGCCGGAGCGTCGGCGCCAATACCTCGACAACTTGCGCCGCGCGCTCAAACCGGGCGGTCATCTGATCATCGCCACATTTGCTGAGACGGGACCGACAAAATGCAGCGGTCTTCCCGTGGTGCGATACGGTGTGGATGAGCTTGCGCGCGTTGTCGGAGCAGAATTCAAACTGGTCAAAAGCTTGCGCGAAGAGCATCTGACGCCTGCGGGAGCGACGCAAGATTTCATCTACGCGCATTTTGTCTTCTGTGGCAGATGACTCTTTGACGGTGCTTTGGCTCCGATTCGCTTCGGAAGCGATTAAAAGATCGCTCTCCTCCGAGGTTCAAACGACGACCGGCTCCATAGCGGATCAGAGGCGAAAACTAGCGGCTTTCATCGGCGCCCTTTGCTGTTGTTGGCGCCCCCGGCAGGACTCGAACCTGCGACCCTCTGCTTAGAAGGCAGATGCTCTATCCGGCTGAGCTACGGAGGCGCAAGAAATTTAGAACAGCTCCCAATGCGTGCTCCCGAAATTATATCTGCCCTGTTGACCCTTTCGCAACGTTGAGAGAACCCGTCTAACCAAGATGGAACTTCCCCGTGGTTAGGCGAGAAGTTCGGATACGACGGACTGAGCGACGAGGCGCAGTTGCTCGATTTGTGGTTGATTCTGACGGACCGTCGTTCTCCTTCGATCCGGCTCATTGGAAGCGGTTACGTGGGGATCGTCTCACAGACGGTTCAAATGCTAGGATTATGAGGCATTGGTTAATTTAAATCGCGGAGGGGGCTTGAGAGGATGGACGACAGGAGTTCAAAAGCGCGGTGGATCGTCCTGTTGGTCGCTACTGTTTTGGCCCTATACGTTTGTTGGCTGATGCTCAAACCGTTGCTCAACGTGCTGGCGTGGGCGACGGTGCTGGTCATTCTCTTCTACCCCGTGCACAGACGCATCGTGGCGGCGACGCGCAGACCAACATGGAGCGCGCTCGTCTCCTGTGTGTTGGTCGTTTTAACGATCCTTCTGCCGTTCGCCTTGGTTATCTTCGCCGTGCTCAACGAGCTTTCGGGGGCGGTCAAGGTCTTGCAATCTTACGCGATGTCATTGCTCGATGCGAACTCGCCCATCACCGGACCGATGCTGCGTTATCTAGGGCGCTTCGTTGATATCGAGCAACTGAGAGCGCAAGCGCTTTCGACCGAGCGAATACAAACGACGGCTGGCGCACTGGCTGGTCGCACGCTCGGCGTTTTGGGCGGCGCTTTCGGCATCGTCGTCGACACTTTCTTCACCGTCTTTACCATGTACTACTTGTTTCGCGACGGCAACCGCATCTTACGCGCGCTGCGTGATTTTCTACCGCTCAATCGCACGCAAGCGGATGCCATCTTCGAGCGCACGCGGGAAGTGATCAACGCTTGTCTCTACGGCGTGCTGGTCATCGGAATCATTCAGGGCGCGCTTGGAGGGCTGGCTTTCTGGGCGCTCGGATTGCCATCGGCGATCGTGTGGGCAGTGGTAATGGCCGTGCTTTCGATGATCCCAATGGCTGGCGCTTTCATCGTCTGGGTGCCAGCAGCGGTCTTCCTCGCCGTCACGGGACACTGGGTGAAGGCGGCTTTGCTGACGGCTTGGGGCGCTTTGGTCATCGGTACGGTGGACAACTTCTTGCGCCCGAAACTCGTTGGCGAAAAGACGCGCCTGCACGAACTGTTCGTCTTCTTCTCCGTGCTCGGTGGGCTGAGCCTGTTCGGCGTTTTGGGGATCGTGCTCGGCCCTGTGATACTCGCCGTCACGCTCGCGCTGCTGGAGATCGCGCGCGAAGCCAATATTCCGGTCGGTCAGGAGCGCGTCTTCGGCGGTCCGGTTCATCAGCCGACATCAACCGATTGAGATCGCGCCTGATGAAAAGATCAGCCCGGAAAGCCTCGCCGCGCCACATCAATAGCTGACGACATCGACATGGAAAAAAAAGGTGATGCGCTTTGGCGTCTGCCCGATGAAGAGGAGCAGATCAACCCGTGGAGAACGCTCCGCTCGCGCCTTGTCTACGATAACCCATGGATTACGGTGCGTGAAGACGAAGTTCTGCGCCCCGATGGTCGACCCGGAATATACGGCGTCGTGCAGTACAAAAACATCGCGGTCGGCATCCTTCCCGTGGATGGCCAAGACGTTTATCTCGTCGGACAATACCGTTACACGCTCGGTCGCTACTCTTGGGAGATTCCAGAAGGCGGGTGTCCTTTCGGAGAAGACCCGCTCGCGGCCGCAAAGCGCGAGCTGCGAGAAGAGACGGGGCTCGAAGCAGCGAAGTGGCGCTTGGCTGGCGAGGCTCATTTGTCGAATTCCGTATCGGATGAACGCGCGCTTTGGTTCATTGCGACGGGTCTCTCTTTGGGCGAAAGCCGCCCAGAAGGAACCGAACGATTGCAGGTGCGGCGCGTGCCATTCGCTGAAGCCTTGCGCATGGCGTTCGCCGGCGAGATCACGGACGCTCTGAGCTTGTTGGCGATCATGCGCTTTCAGCTCGAAGGAGGTCCCGCATCTTTTCCGATCGAGTGAATGATGGAAGGGCCCGTTGGCGTAGTTAATGCTCTCGTTAGGGCTTTTCAGTGCGCAGCGTCAACGGATCGCAAAGGTTACGCGCGCGGCAGCGGATGATCGCGTTCGTGTTGAGATCCTCACGTCTCGATTCGCATTCAGGGAACCGAGCCGGGAGTGAACAGCAGCGGAAAGCGACAAGCGACAATCACTCTCAGGCGGAACTTAGGTCGAGCGCTCTCGTGTACCCGTGAGGCGTAGAGAGGCGTAGAAATGAGGGGTGTTGCCTTTGTTGCACGCATAGAGCATTAAATCGCTCGAATCTCGCAGGCCGTGAGTCGTTGCAGTGGGAGTCTCTTGTTGGGCACCGCCCCTGTTTAAGCGGGTTAGTTGTTTTCGAGAGCGAAGTTAAAAGAGGGAACGGTCTCAAGACCGTTCCCTCTTGTCGTCAAGGATGATTGCACGGGAGGATAAATCGGGCGCGTTATGCGGCATAACGGTCATCGAGTGGCTCGGCGAAGACGCGACGGCCATTGAGGGCATCGTCGATGATCTCGCGCACTGCGGCCACGTCCGGGTTGACATCCATGCGGTCGCAGGCGCGAAGGTGACGGAGAATGCCCTCGGTCGCGATCTCCCGCGCCAGACCCGACAACTTCGCATAACGACGCGCTTGGATGTGGTCTATTTTCTTGAGTCGCTCTTCGAGCGACATCGCTGCTGCTGTTCCGATGTTCATCATTGCTCCTTCCTTTTTCACCGTAACGCTACGGTTATCGAGATAAGAATAGATGCATGAAAAAAGATTTGGGATGCGTTTTTGTTGCAAATCCCCAAAGAATTTCACGCAGCCCGACGCGGCTTCGGCACTTTTGGCGGCGCATCGAAGGGCGATTTCGGGAGCTGCACAAAACATTGAATAATAGCAGAAAGTCAGAGAAAATGCTAGCAAAATTTTTTACAAGCTCGCGTGGGGCACAGTGGAATCATGGAGAACGCCAGAAGCATCGGTGGCCACCGTTTGGGTTTCGCCGTCAAAGCGCTAGCTGCGCCCATCCGGTCACACGACACTCGTCGGTGGCAGAGCGGGCCACACCTTCGCACGAGCTTGGAGCATTTCGACCAGATGCTCGATCATCTGGCTGCCAATCGGATCGCGCTCTACCGCATGTCGAGCGATTTCGCCCCGTATTTAACCCATCCGGATCACCCGCGGTTCCATAACCAGTTTCGCGAGGCTGAGCGAGAGATCGAAGTGGCTGCCGCAAAATCGCAGAGCTTGGGCGTGCGCCTTTCGTTTCACCCATCGCAATACATCCTGCTGAACTCGCCCGATGAGGATTTGACCGCTCGTTCGGTTAGGGACATCGACTGGCAGGCGCGTCTGCTCGACCTTTTAGGTCAAGGACCGACGGGCGTGGTCGTGCTTCATCTAGGCGGCGTATATGATAATCGGCGTGCGGCTCTTGACCGTTTCTGTGCGCGGTACGAGAAGCTTCCGGAGCATATCAGGCGGCGGCTCGTGATAGAAAACGACGACCTGCGTTACAGCGTAGCCGACGCCATCGGCGTGCACGAACGGACCGGGGTGCCGGTGGTCTTCGACTTTCTGCACCACCACTGTCTCAACCCGGAAGGGATGGATCTTCGCGAAGCCCTGGAAAGATGCCTCCGGACGTGGCCTGCGGGAGTGTTGCCGAAGATTCACTTCTCCAGCCCGCGCACCGAAATGCGCGCTGTTGAAAGGCGCATCGCAGGTAAACGGGGCGTGCAGGTGCAAGCGCCGCTCGTCACGCAACACGCCGACTTCGTCAATCCTTTCGAGTTCGCATACTTCCTGCGCGCGGCGGCGGGGCTTGAGTTCGACATCATGCTCGAGGCCAAGGCGAAAGACGTGGCGCTGTTGCGTTTGTGCGAAGAGTTTGACAAGCGCCCGTGGTTGCTGAACGGCGAAAAGAAGGTGGGCAGCGAGAAGCGAAAAAGGGCACGACGCATCGAAAGCGGCGGTTGACCCAAGAGTTGGAACCCTCCCGACGTAGTTCTCTTGTGATGAGCTAACGAGGCGCGCGTGGTTTTCCGCTCAGACCCGGTTCGCTCAGATCATCCGATGCAGTCTCCGCCCGAGACTGTTTCAGTGGAATCGGCCAATGTGGGAGCTTCTGGGAAAAGGGATTTGTCGCCGCTGATTTGGAGGCCGGGGCGGATGATAGATGGCAGTGGCGCTACAGCTTGGCGCACCTGTCGCTCGCGCAAGGGGACGTAAATCAGCTCGATGAGCGTTGAGTAGCGCTGCGGTTTGGCGCAACTGTCGCGGTTGCGATTTTTCGATCGGTGGCTCGTCCGCCGAGAAGGACGAGTGCGTTGACTTTTGGCGCGGTTGTTGTGGTCGCGAGCTTTTAATCGGAGCAGGCGGTGACAGCCGAATGAAAAGAGGTCGATGCCGCCTGCGACGAGGTCGCTTGGCGTCAGACGGCTGGCGCAGGCGGCACGAATCAGAAGGTTTTGGACATGAGACGCGCTACTTCTTCGGCACGACGGCATCTTTCAACGCTTTACCGATGCGGAACTTGAGCGTCGTCTTGGCTGGTATGTGGATGGGTTCGCCGGTTTGCGGATTGCGTCCTTCGCGCGCTTTGCGGTGTGACAGGACGAGTTTGCCGAAACCCGGCAGGACGAATTCGCCGTTGCGCTTGACTTCGCGCGTTGCCAAGTCGGCCAGTTCTTGAAAGAAGGACTTGACATCGGCGCGCTTCATTTCAAACTTGTCGGCGAAGTGGTTGACGATCTCCGATTGCGTCATGCGCTTTTTAGCTGCTTTGGTCGCCATCTTCGGTGTTTGTTACCTCCAGTGGATTCGAGTTGTCGCTAGAACTTTGCATTGCAGATATATCACAACGAGGGCGTGTGCGTCTCGGAAAATCTGCCCCAAAGGCCCATCTTCCCTAAGAATTCTCCGACGCCGAAAGCCCCTCGACGAGATCGGCGGGCACGCTAAAAGCGCGCCCACGGAGTGGCCCGGTAATCGGGCGACGAAAGGCGCAAATCTAGCAAATAAGCCGCTCGCTGGCAACCCCACGCGAAGGATATTTCGAACGACATCCTTTTGAGCGGGCGCCGGACGCGTGTTAGTTTTTACTTTATGACAAAGATCATCATCGCCTTGTTGATCGGTTTTCTTATCGGAGCAGCATGCCGGTGGTTCGATATCCCGGTTCCAGCTCCGCCGCAGCTGCTCGGCGTCTTTCTCATCATGTCGATCACAGTCGGTTACAGTTTGACCGACCGTTATCTCGCTTCGCGCGCTGATGCTCACCAATCGCGGACGGAGCAGAAGAAGAGGCAAGATTTGTAGCGCCGGTTTCAATCCATTCGCTCGATGAGCGAGCGGATCGATTCGGCTTCCAAGCGAACGAGATTTCGTTCGAGCTTTCAATCGCGCAACCAAGCTGCGATGGCCGAGTGTTGATGGATGATCGTTTGGCTGCGTTCCGGCCCGGTAGAGATCAAGCCGATTGGGACGCCGATCTCGCGTTCGAGGAACTCCACGTAGCGGCGGGCCTTTTCTGGCAGCTCCTCCCACTGCGTCACGCCGAGCGTCGAGCGGCGCCAGCCCGGCAGCGTCGCGTAAACGGGTTCAACGCGTCGCAACTCCTGCGCCACTGCCGGGAAGGAATCGAGCGCGCGGCCGTCGAGTTTGTATCCGACGCAGACTTTGATCTCCTCCAACGCATCGAGCACATCGAGTTTGGTCAGAGCGATCGAGCTGAATCCATTGATCTCGGCGGCGTAGCGTGTGGCGAAGGCGTCGAACCAGCCGCAGCGGCGCGGGCGCCCTGTGGAGGCGCCGTATTCGCGTCCTCGCTCGCGTATGAGGTTGCCGATTTCCGTCTCTTCACCGAGCATTTCGGTCGGAAACGGTCCTTCGCCGACGCGCGTCGTGTAGGTGCGGACGATGCCGAGTACGCCTGTGATCCGGTGCGGCGCGAGGCCGGAACCGATGCATGCGCCGCCAGCTGTGGTGCTCGATGAGGTGACGAACGGGTACGTCCCGTGATCCACGTCGAGCAGAGTGGCCTGCGCTCCTTCAAGCAGAATGGAACGGCCCGTGCGCGCCGCGCGATTGAGGTACTCGGTCGTATCGGCGACGAACGGGGCGAGGTCCTGAACGGCAGCCCACGTCTCTTGAAAGACGCGTTCGGCATCGAGCGCTTGTCTTCCGTAAGCGACGATGATGCGATTGGCGTCCTCCAGATTACGCTCGATGCGCGCGCGCAAAACGGCTGGGTCAAGCGCGTCCGCGGCGCGAATGCCGCGTCGCCCCGCTTTGTCTTCGTAAGCTGGTCCGATGCCACGCAGCGTCGTTCCGACGCGCTCGTTGCCGAGCCGTTCTTCGCTCGTATGATCGAGCACTCGATGGTAGGGAAGGATTAAGTGGGCACGCGAACTGACGAGCACTCTGTGCGGCGTGATCTCAATGCCTTGCGCGCGCAATCTTGTGACCTCTTCGCGGAAAGCTTGTGGGTCAATGACCATGCCGTTGCCGAGAACGCAGGTCTTGCGTGGATGAACGATGCCTGATGGAAGCAGGTGAAGGACGTAGGACTTTTCGCCGACCTGCACAGAGTGGCCGGCGTTATGTCCGCCTTGGTAACGGGCAACTATGTCGAACCTTTCGGCCAGTAGATCGACGATCTTGCCTTTGCCTTCATCGCCCCATTGGGCGCCGACGATGACGATGATGTGTGACATGTTCGAGCTTTCGAGAGCGCCGCGACCGTGCAGAAGGATTCTGACTCGAAGCGGAGCGGCACGGGGCGCGGCGAGCGATTCCGGCCCGCTTCGATGCGGAAGCGTCCCTTATTGGCGCATCTTCGTCCGTTTGATTTGCACGGGACGATCGACGAAATAGTAGCTGCATGCACCGCGCACCTCTTCCAAATCGCGGCGGTCTATGGGAAACAAACGGCACTGCGTGGGGCGATCCTGATAGATCCCGCAGCTCGTCGTCCCATCCTCATGGCGACGCAAAAAGGGGCATTTGAAGAGCATTTCGCAACACGCGCCGCAACGGTTGCATTCGCCACGCCTCAATGCGAGCGAGGCGATGACCTCCTGTGCTCGGAAATGGGCGTTGACGAAGCGGCGAAGTTTGCCTTGCGCTTGACGCGCGCGCAGTTTGGCATCTTCCACCGCGCGCAGTCGCTTGACGGCAGCGAGCCGCGTCTCAACGCTGCGTCGCGCAGCGAGGATGATGATCTTATTCATCGCTCATATCGCGCCAAAATAGCTGAGGATTGCTCAGCTCCTCAACCTAGCGCTTTTATCAGGCTTTGCAAGGGCCCAAAACGGGCGCGTGGCGTGGAACCGCTTCGACCCCCTATCCACGCCACGCATTCGGCGAAGATCTATTTTTGGGCGTTGGCCGCTGACAGATGCTTTTCGATCATGCGCGCCATCGCCTCTTTCGAGATCGCACCGACAACGCGCTCTTCTTCTTTGCCGTTTTTGAACAAGATCAACGTCGGGATCCCTTTGATGCCGTAGCGCTCTGGCGTCTGCGGATTGTCGTCAACGTTGACTTTGACGATCTTAGCGCTTCCCGCATACTGTTTGGCGATGGCATCCACAGTGGGGGCGAGCATGCGACAGGGAGCGCACCATTCCGCCCAAAAATCGACCAGCACGGGCTTGTCGGCCCGCAAGACCTCCTGTTCGAAAGTGTTGTCCGTCACTTCGAGCACGTGTTCGCTCATGAATGCTTCTTCTCCTTAACCCAATGATTTCCTCTTTCAAACCGGATTCCGGCGCGTGGTCAAATATCGCCGAAAAAGGCTCGGAGCGCAAGTTGTTGCTCGCGCCCTTGCGCGCCTTTCAAAGGCCTTTTAAAGGCGGTTGTCGCGCGCGGCTCAATCTTTTGGCCTGCGCTTTTAGCTCCGCTGGGCGGTGTGGTAAAGCTCCGAGTAGCGCCACGCAGTCGCCTCCCACGAATTGTTCTGGCGCATGCCATTGAGTTGAACGGTGCGCCACACCTCCGGTTCGCCGTAACAGTAAAAAGCCTCGTACAGACTTTCGAGCATGGCCTCAGCGCGGTAGGGACCGAACTTGAAGCCGGTCCCCGTCCGTCGCACGCGATCGAACTGCTCCACCGTATCATCGAGTCCGCCCGTGGCGCGCACTACGGGCACGGTGCCGTAGCGCATGCTATACATCTGATTGAGTCCGCACGGCTCATAGAGCGAGGGCATGAGAAAGATGTCGGCTCCGGCTTCGATCTGGTGTGCCAATGCCTCGCCCGCGTAACCGATGTACACGCCCACGCGATCCGGAGCGCTATCGCGCAAGCTCTGCAGAAACTCTTCGTATTCGCGTGCGCCCGCGCCAAGCGCGATGAAGCATGCTCCCGCTTCGAGCATGGCCCATGCCGCTTCGCGGATCAGGTCATAACCTTTTTGCGCGACCAGACGCGAGATGGTGGCGACAACGGGGCGCGACAGATCAACTGGCAACCCGAAGCGGCGGAGAAGATCGGCTTTACACTCAACTTTGCCAGACGGGTCATCGGCGCTGTAGCGGGCGGCGATCATGGGGTCAGTGGCCGGATTCCAGACTTCGTAATCGATGCCGTTGGTGATGCCGACCAAACGCTCGCGGCGGGCGCGAAGCAACCAGTCGAGGCCATAACCTAGCTCCGGCGTTTGGATTTCGAGCGCGTAACGACGGCTGACGGTGGAGAGCCAGTCGGCGGACATGATCCCGGCCTTGAGCGCCGATGCCGCACCGTTTTGGCGAAAGAGGCCGATGCTTTCGGCGTCACTGAAGTCGAGCGCCGAAAGGTTCTCCACGCCGAACGCTCCTTGATAAGCCAAGTTGTGAATGGAAAAGAGCGTGCGCGTGCGCGCGAAGAACGGATCGCGCGCACGCAACTTAGCCAGCTCGACCATGGCGAAGCCACAGGTCCAGTCGTTGCCATGAACGATGTCGGGCGCTTGTCCGAGCAAGCGAAGCAACGCGAGCGTTGCTCGGCAGAAGAAAGCGAAACGCTCGTGATCGTCGGAGTACCCATAGATGCCCGGGCGCGCAAAATATGTCGGGGCATCGAGAAGAAAGGTGGGGACGCCGCCGGCCTCGCTGTACCAGACGCGGGCTTGATGAATTGTGGCGCGCCAAGGGATTTCAAGCGACTCGAAGACGAGCGCGTCGAGCAAACGGCGGTCCGTACTTTCGTAGAGCGGCGTGAAAAGGGCGACGTCCACCGCTCCCGTGCGGCGTAGCGCTTTAGGCAACGCCCCGGCGACATCGCCGAGCCCACCCGTTTTCGAATAGGGAATGGCTTCCGGTGACAGAAACGCAACGCGCAAAACGAGCCTCCTCAAAGACAGACTTCGAACGAGCCGCCGCGGCGAAGGTTCTTGTCCCTTCGCCGCGCGCGAACCCTTCGCTCGATGGGCTGCTAGCTTTGCATGGATGCGAGGAACTCAGCGTTGTTCTTGGTCTTGCTCATGCGCTCCAAGATGAGTTCCATCTGTTCGACGGGCGATAGCTGACTGAGGACGCGGCGCAAGGCCCAGATCCGGTTCAGGTCCTCTTTGCTCATCAAGAGTTCTTCCTTACGCGTGCCCGAGCGTTGTGGGTCGATGGCTGGGAAGATGCGTTTGTCTGACAGTCGCCGGTCGAGATGGATCTCGCAGTTGCCGGTTCCTTTGAACTCTTCGAAGATGACGTCATCCATGCGCGATCCCGTGTCGATCAATGCCGTCGCGATGATCGTCAGGCTGCCGCCCTCTTCGATGTTGCGCGCCGCGCCGAAGAAGCGCTTCGGACGTTGCAAGGCATTGGCGTCGATGCCGCCCGACAGGATCTTCCCTGAAGGCGGAACCACGGCGTTGTGTGCGCGCGCCAGTCGCGTGAGCGAATCGAGCAAGATGACGACGTCGCGCTTGTGTTCGACCAAGCGCTTCGCTTTCTCGATCACCATATCGGCGACCTGCACGTGGCGCGTCGGCGGCTCGTCGAAGGTCGAGGAGATGACTTCGCCGTTCACCGACCGCTGCATGTCGGTCACCTCTTCGGGACGCTCGTCGATCAACAGGACGATGAGCGTTACTTCCGGGTGGTTCTGCGTGATCGAGTTAGCGATGGTTTGCAACAGCATCGTCTTGCCCGTGCGCGGCGGTGCGACGATCAAGGCGCGCTGCCCCTTGCCGAGCGGCGTCAGCAGATCGATGACGCGCGCGCTCAAGTTATCGGGCGTCGTCTCCATCCGCAACCGTTCGTTCGGATAGAGCGGCGTCAGGTTGTCGAAGAAGACCTTCTCGCGTGCGGCGTCCGGGGCTTCGAAGTTGATCGCCTCGACCTTGATGAGCGCAAAATAGCGCTCGCCTTCTTTGGGCGGGCGGATCTGTCCTGAGATCGTGTCGCCTGTGCGCAGATCGAACTTGCGTATCTGCGACGGACTGACGTAGATGTCATCAGGGCCGGGCAGATAGTTGTATTCGGGCGCGCGCAAGAAACCGAACCCATCGGGAAGCGTTTCGAGCACGCCTTCCGAAAAGATCAAGCCGCTCTTTTCGGTCTGCGCTGCGAGGATTTTGAAGACCAACTCCTGCTTGCGCATTCCCGTAGCGCCAGGGACGCCCAGTTCTTTAGCGATCTGCGTCAGTTTGGAGATAGACATCTCCTTGAGCGTCGCCAAATTGAAGGTCTCGCCGGTAAGCGTCGAGGCGGTGCTCTCTTCGGCTTCTTCTTCGGTCGTCTCTTCGACTTCGAGCGGCGCCTCTTCCGTCATGATGGCGCCATCGCCGTTGTCAGTAGGTGATGTTGCGTTGCTGGTCGTACTCCGTTTTCGTGGCATAAGTTTCGTATCTCAACGGCGCGCGGAGTCGCTGGCTTGGGCCAGCCGCTCCGGCGCGGTTTTGGAAAGGATTCGGAATCACTGTCAAAGTGCTTGAATTTTCGGGGAAACTCGCGCGTGTACCGACGCGCTAAAGGTAAGCACCAAGATGATTCGGCTGATGCCGAACATCCTACGTTTTCAACGCGTTCGCGCTCGACGCGCTCTTTCGGCGTGTGCGCGCGGCGCGAGCAAGTTTTCGCTTCGTGGTGATTTCCACCCGCTTTAGATGCGCGAGGCGTCGTTCGCGTCGCCTGCATTCTTCCCCAGAGCGGATCGGCTCGCCTGTTTGCGGTCTCGAAGCGCCGCGTCGATCGCCCGCCAAACTTCATCGCGTCCTCGCCCGGTCACGGCTGAAAAGGGGATCACTTCGTCGAGATTCAGCGCGCGCCGGATGCGTTCGATCTTTCGTCGCATCTCGTTTTGCGAAAGCTTATCGGATTTCGTGGCGACCGTGATCTGCGGTCTCGCGTGGTACAGCAACCACTCGTGAAGCTGCAGATCCAACTCTGTGGGGTCGTGGCGCGAATCTACAAGGTGAATTGATAGCACAAGCTCCTCGCGTTTGGCAAGGTAGCGCGTGACCATCTCGCCCCAGGCGCGGCGCACTTCGGCTGGCACTCGCGCGTACCCGTAGCCGGGAAGATCCACGAATCGAAAACGTTCGTTGATGAGAAAGAAGTTGAGCGTCTGCGTGCGTCCCGGCGTTGAGGACGTGCGCGCCAGACGTCGCCCGAGCAGGGAATTGATCAAGCTCGACTTGCCCACGTTCGAGCGCCCCAGAAAGGCTATCTCTGGAAGCGACGGCGTGGGCCAGTCGCGCTCCGTCGCCGCGCTTCGAATGAACTCCGCGCTCGTGATCTTCATCGGCGTCGGTGCCAAAGTGACAATCAATATATCTTTGCGCGCCGCGTTTCGACAAGCGAACCGCTCCGCTTTGCTTGCAACGGACGAGCAGCAGCTTGACAGCTAAACGCACTTCATCCCTTTATGGCAAATTTCGTTTTTCCCCATCTCGACGAGCGGTAAGCTTGACAGCTAGGCGCGCCCGTAAGCCTTTCGACTTGGGTTTAACGCCTCGGCGCGGTCCGATTTGAGGTCGCGCAATGGCTCCGGTTTGCGCCCGGGGTTGCTACCACGCGATGCCGTAATCTTCGCCGTGATTGCTCGACCCGCCCCACATCGTCCCATGTTTGCGGTCGAACATAACAGCGTTGATCGGCCCCGAAGTGCGCGCGGCGAAGGTCATCTCATACCCCATCTTGCGCAGTTCGTTCCGCACCCAAGACGGAATCGCTTCGTTGAGCAGGATTCTGCCGGGGCGCGATTCGTGGTTGCCGAAAGAGCTGCGCATCTGGAAACTGTTGAAGTTGGCCGCTTCGGTCGCCTCTTGAACGGTCATGCCGAACTCAACGATGTTCAAGAAGAACTGCAAAAGATTCTGGTCTTGACTGTCGCCGCCTTGAACGGCAAAGGCCAAATAGGGCTGCCCGTCGCGCAAGGCGAGGCTCGGCGTCAAAGTCGCGCGCGGACGCTTGCCCGGCGCGACGACGTTGAAGGGGTTCTCGGCCTCGTCGAGCACGAAGCTTTGCATTCGTTGGCTCAGCCCAATCCCCGTGCGCCCGGCGATCACCGCTGGAATCCAGCCGCCGCTCGGTGTCACCGAGACGACCCAGCCCTCTTCGTCAGCCGCGATGACGGAAGTCGTGCCGGCGTAAAAATCCTTCTCGAACTCTTGCTCGGAACGCGCGCTCTCTTGCTCGCCGCTCTTTGCGCCATCTTTCTCCCGCCGTTCGCCCCAACGCTCCAAAAGCTTCAGGTAGGGATTGCGTTCGCCTTGAAACGGATAAGGATCTCCCGGTTTGATGTTCGGATCGTTGCGCTCCATATTGATGAGCTTCGCTCGCTCGCGCGCGTACTCTTTCGAGAGCAATCCGCGAATGGGTTCGGCGGGCGGAAAATAGGGGTCGCCGTAGTAGAAATCCCGATCGGCGAAAGCTAGGTTCATCGCCTGATAGAGCGTGTGAATGTAACGCGCGCTGTTGTAACCCATCGCGCGCAGGTCGAAGTTCTCCAGAATGTTGAGCGTCTGGAGCATGACGGGTCCCTGCACCCACGTCGTCAACTTGTACACTTCGATCCCTTTGTAGTCGGTCTTAACCGGCTCTTCGATGTAGACGCGCCAGCGGGCCAGATCCTCGAGCGTGAACAAGCCGCCCTGTTCTTGCACGCTGCGCACGATCTCGCGGGCGATGTCGCCTTTGTAGAACCGCTCGTACGCGGCGTAGATCGCCTCTTTGCGGCTCTTGCCTTGTCGCAGCGCCTGTTGTTCGGCTTCGACCAGTTTGCGCAGCGTCGTGGCGAGATCGGGTTGACGGAAGATCTCGCCCGGCTCAGGCGCTTCGCGTTTCTGGCCGAGATGCGGAAGCATCACCTGTCGCGAGTAAGGCCACTGCTTGAGCCGTTCCTTCTCGCGTTCGATCAGGTTGGCTGTTTCCGCCTCGATCGGGTAGCCGTCAGCCATCTGAATCGCCGGTTCGAGCACGTCTTTGAGCGAGAGCTTGCCGAATTCGGCGAGCATAACGAGTATGCCGCCCGGCGTACCCGGCGTAACTGCGGCGAGCGGCCCGTATTCGGGCGGATATTTCATCCCTTTGCGGCGGAAGAATTCTGGCGTCGCGCCCGTCGGCGCAACGCCGAGGGCGTTGATGCCGACGACTTTTCGCGTCTGCGGGTTGTAGATCAACGCTTGCGTTTCGCCGCCCCACCCGAGCGTATCCCACATCGTGCAGGTCGCGGCGATCATCGCGCAAGCGGCATCGACGGCGTTGCCGCCCTTTTGAAAGATCATTGCGCCAGCGGTCGCTGCCAAGGGTTTGCCGGTGATCGCCATCCAATGTTTGGCGTGAAGCGGCGGCTTCTGCGTGCGTTGTTGAGCGTAGAGGTTCGGTCCGAAGATCATATGAGTAAAGATCAAAAGCGCCAAGAGTTTGATTCGAGCCATTCGTCTCTCCTCTGCATAGGTTTTTCGAGGCAGTTGACGCGCACCTTTTCGAGCCTGATCCAAAAGAGGATCTCCGCGCGTCGCTCGCAGGGCAGGTGACGCAATGTGGTTTTCAGTAACGCCAACTCTTCAGATCCGCTCCAGGCGGTGCTGTCTTCTCGATCCGTTCGAGTATCTTGGGGACGTACATCTGGTTGTACCTCAAGCGCGAGATGGCGTTCGGACGTGTGTGATCGCCGTTCCAGCAATGTTCGGCGCGCGGCTCGTAATCCACTTCGCCTGCATAGTGCGGATCTTTCGTCTGTTTGAGGAACTCTTCGACGAGGTAGACGGCATTGTTCAAGAAGTAGTTGTCCATCTCGCCGACGTAGATGTGGATCTTGCCAACCAGTTTCGGCCCGAGCGCGGCCCAGTCGCGGCGCAGAATGTAGCCCAGATCGTAATGCTCGCGCCAATACTGAGCCACTTCACGATCTATCTTGCCAGTCAGTTTATCCCAAATCGGTTTCGGATAACCATCTCGCCCGACGGGCGAGAAGACCGCTTGCCAGATGTCCCATTGTCCGCCTGAGCGCCCTTTGGTGCCGAGCGCCAGTTCCATATGGTTCATGTCCTCGATGGTCGCGACTATCTGGTTGAGGTAGTTGCGCTTGCCAGGACGCGCGAGCCGTTTCCAGTAGCTCGGCATGTAATAAGCGTTTTCATCCTCGTAGATGTTCACCGTCGTGTAGGCGCGAAAATCTATCGGGTCGGGGCAGGCGGCGAAACAGCCGTTGTACATCTCTGGATAGAAGATCTGTGTCGCCAGCGCTTCCCACCCACCAGTCGAGCCGCCGTAGGTAAAGCGCGCCCAACCCTGCCCGATACCGCGGAACCTCTTCTCGATGTAAGGGATGAGTTCGTAATTGATGGCGTCGCCGTACGGGCCGAGGTTGGCCGAATTGACCGCGTAAGAATCATCGTAGTAGGGGTTGGCGTGTTGAATTTTGATGATGATGAACCGCGGGAAGTTCGGGCTGGTCCAGTCCTTGTAGAACTGATAGGCGTACTCTTGGACGATGCGATTGTAGCCTTCGATTCTGAACCGTTCGCTGTATTCGGGCTTCAAATTCGGATCGGGCGGCGTTTCGCGGAACCCGTCGAAGGTCGGCGTAAAATGGTCGTGAAAGACGATCAACGGGTAACGCGCTTCCGGATGTTCGTCGAAACCTGCTGGCAATAGCACCGCCGCGCCGATATAGATCGGGCGCCCCCAGAATTTGGTCAACAGTTGGCTCTGGATGCGGACGTGTTTGATGAATTTGGTATCTTTAGGCGGGTCGATCGGCGGCATCACCCGATCCAGCTCGATGTCGAACTGCTGCGCGCGGCGCGGATCGAGGTCGATCTGCACGGGCGTGCTGTAGAGATTGCCGGGCGCTCGATTCCACTGCTGCCCTTCGCCGCGATCCATCGGGAGTTTGACCGTGTGGCCGTCGGCGCGATGAAAGGTCTCGTACTTGTGGAGCACGGCCTGCACCCAGTACTTGCCGGGCGGGACGTCGGCCAGAGCGCGTCGGGGGTAGCCGAAGGCGCTCTCATCAATGATGGCCCGTTGGTTGGGCTTCCAGCCATCAACGTCGATGCCGAAGACCTGTTGAGTGTTGAGGTCCTCGGTGATCTGAAAGCGCGGTTCGCGTTGGTTGTTGTTCGAGATCAGAAGCAGAAGCCGACCATCGAGCGGCTGGGCGCTGATTGCCGGACGAAAGAAGATGCGAAAGCGAACTTCAGCTTGCGCTGGCGCGATGGCGAAAAAGGAGAAGAGAAGGGCGAAAGGAAGCGCGCGTCGCACTTTCATATGACCTCTTCAGCTCGAAGTTGAAAAAGCTTTTGAAGAACGGCACGAGCCGCAATCGGTTCGCACATCGGATTTCGTCCAGCGCTTTCTGCGCGCGCCGGGATAGCGTCTCGTCCCTCAATGCGTGAGCGGATTTTAGCACACCTTGGCGACGAGAGCGCCACTTGACAGCCTCAATCGGCACAAAGAGAGGCGGCGCGAGATGAATCGCCTCGCGCCGCCTCTTCGCTCGAAAGCTAGCCTTTGGTCTTCAACTTTCCGTCATGGTCGGCGTTCCGGGTTGTGTTGGGGCGTCGGTGGTCCACAAAGAGGGATGGGTCGCTTCGTCGGTCGGGCCGACCTCGGTCGGGCAAGCGCTTTCGAGCGCCAGCGCGAGCACTTCGTCAATGGTCTCGACCAGTTCGATGTTGAGCGCGTTGCGGACCTCTTCCGGCACTTCGACCAAATCCTTCTCGTTCTCTTTCGGGATGATAACGGTCGAAATGCCGAAGCGATGCGCTGCAAGCAGCTTCTCTTTGATGCCGCCCACGGGAAGAACGCGCCCGCGCAAGGTGATCTCGCCCGTCATGGCGATATCGGCTCGCACGGGGACGCGCATCAAGACGGAGGCCATCGCTGTTGCCAGCGTGATGCCCGCCGATGGGCCGTCCTTTGGGATCGCGCCCTCTGGGATGTGGACGTGCAGATCGCGTTTGCGGATGAAGTCAAGGCTCATTCCGAGTCGTTCGGCGCGCGCCTTGATGCAAGTGAGGGCGGCTTGGGCCGATTCCTGCATCACGTCGCCGAGCTTGCCGGTGAGCGTGACGTTGCCGCGTCCTTGCGTCAAAGTCGCTTCTATCTGAAGGACGTCGCCGCCGACTTCGGTCCAGGCAAGGCCAGTCGCCAATCCGACTTCGTTCGTCGCGGTCAGACCTTGAGCGCGGAATTTGATCGGGCCGAGCATCTCTCGGACGCGCTCGGCATCGATCACTTCTTTGAAATTAGCGCCCGCCTTTTGCGCGACGAGTTTGCGCGCCACTTTGCGGCAGCAGGAACCGATCTCGCGCTCCAAGTTGCGCACGCCTGCTTCGCGCGTGTAATGGCGAATGATTTCCAGCAGCCCGTCTTCGGTGAATTCGATCTGATTCGGTTTCAAGCCGTTTGCTTCGGCTTGCTTGGGTACGAGGTGACGGCGCGCGATCTCTAGCTTCTCGCGCTCGGTGTAGCCCGAAAGGCGCAAGATCTCAAGTCGGTCTTGCAGCGCCGGCGGGATCGTGTGGAGCACGTTGGCCGTCGCGATGAAGAAGACCTTCGACAGGTCGTAATCGACATCCAGATAGTGATCGTGAAAAGCGTGGTTCTGTTCCGGATCGAGCACTTCAAGCAAGGCTGCCGCCGGATCGCCGCGAAAGTCCATGCCGAGCTTGTCAACCTCGTCGAGCAACATCACCGGATTGATCGTCCCAGCCTTCTTCATCATCTGGATGATCTGACCCGGCAACGCGCCGATGTATGTGCGACGATGGCCGCGAATCTCCGCTTCATCGCGGACGCCGCCCAAGCTCAGACGAACGAACTTCCTGCCGGTCGCGCGCGCGATCGATTTGCCCAAGCTGGTCTTGCCGACGCCCGGCGGACCGACGAAGCACAGGATCGAGCCTTTGGGGTTCTTGACCAATTGACGGACGGCCAAGTACTCAAGGATGCGCTCTTTGATCTTCTCCAAGCCGTAATGGTCTTCGTTCAAGACCTCTTCGGCCTTCTGCAGATCGCGCACCTCTTTCGATTCCTGCTTCCACGGCACGCTCAGGAGCCAGTCGATGTATGTGCGCGAGACGGTCCCTTCGGCGGACATCGGCGGCATCGCTTCCAGGCGATTGAGTTCTTGCAGCGCCTTCTCTTTGGCCTCCGCCGACATACCGGCCTCTTCGATCTTTTTACGCAGTTCGTCGAGTTCGGCCTTTTCGTCTTTGCGCCCGAGTTCTTTGTGAATCGCTTTGATCTGTTCGTTCAAGTAGTATTCGCGCTGCGCCTTCTCCATTTGGCGCTTGACGCGGTTCTGAATGGTCCGGTCGATCTGCCGCTTTTCGACCTCGATCTCCAGCAGCTCGACGATGCGTTGCAGCCTTTCATGAACGGAAAAGATTTCGAGCAGCCCTTGCTTGTCTTCGACCGAAATGCGCATTTGCGAGGCGAATTGATCGGCCATCTGCGCCGGATCCGGATTGCGAAGCGCTGCTTGGAGCGCGTCGGTCGGGACTTCCGGCGCGAGTCGCATGTGCTGTTCGAGCAGTTGCGCGATGCGTTGGATCAGCGCCTCGACGCGCAACCCCGCCTCGGCAGCGACCGGGGCGCGCCGGACCACAGCGGTAAAGGTTCCGGCGTCGTTTTCAACGCGAATCGCCGTGGCGCGTTCGCGCCCTTCGACGATCACTTTGATCTGACCGTTTTCTTGGCGTTGCGCTTGGAGGATGCGGGCGATGGTGCCGACGCGATAGATCTGTTCCGGCGTCGGCTCATCGACCGAGGCGTCGTGTTGAGTGGCGAGAAAGATCGTACGATCGGTGGCGAGCGCTTTTTCGAGCGCGCGGACCGAGCCGGGTCGTCCGATCTTGAACGCGACTTTGGTCCATGGAAAGATGACCACGTCGCGGATGGGCACCATCGGGTAACGCGCGATGTCCTTCGGAGTGTTGTCGGAGTATTCTTCCATAGCCTGCCTTATGTGTTAGCGATCCTGCCCAAGTTGCGAAGGGCGAGACGCGCTACCGTGAGCCGCTCGCCCTCCGTTCATGATCTGTACGAAAGATGATTTTAGAACACTTTCGGGGCAAATGCCACTCGCAGCGTTCAGGCCGCCGCGCCGTCGAGCAGTTCGGCGGGGAAGACGCGACGCCGTTCGACCATTTCGCGGGTGATGATCAGTTCTTTGATGCGCCGTTGGCCGGGCAGTTCGTACATCGCATCGAGCAACAGCTCTTCCATGATCATCATCAGCCCGCGCGCGCCCACTTTACGTTGCACGGCTTGATGGGCGATGGCGCGCAACGCTTCGTCGGTGAAACGCAGTTTGATGTTGTCGTACTCGAACTTCTTCTGGTACTGCTTGACGAGCGCGTTCTTCGGCTCGGTCAAGATGCGCGCGAGCGCCGCTTCATCCAGTTCGTGCAAAACGGCGAGCACCGGAAGACGCCCGACAAACTCCGGGATCAGGCCGTAGCGAACCAGATCCTCCGGTTGCACGTGCGCCATGGCTTCGGCGTAGCGGTTCGCGCCGGGTCGGATCTCGGCTTGAAAGCCGAGCGATTTATTGCGCAGTCTTTTTTCGATGACCTTCTCCAGCCCGACGAAAGCGCCGCCGCAAATGAAGAGGATGTTGGTCGTATCAACGGGGAAGAACTCTTGGTGCGGGTGCTTGCGCCCGCCCTGCGGCGGGACGTTGGCGATGGTCCCTTCGAGTATTTTAAGCAACGCTTGCTGGACGCCTTCGCCCGATACGTCGCGCGTGATCGAGGGGTTCTCGTCCTTGCGGCAGATCTTGTCCACCTCGTCGATGTAGATGATGCCCTGTTGCGCCCGCTCGACATCGCCGCCGGCAGCTTGCAGCAGACGCAAGATGATGTTCTCGACATCTTCACCAACGTAGCCAGCTTCCGTCAACGTGGTGGCATCGACGATGGTGAAAGGAACTGAAAGGATGCGCGCGAGAGTCTGTGCCAGAAGCGTTTTGCCTGTGCCGGTCGGTCCGATCAGCAGAATGTTCGACTTTTGGATCTCGATGTCGCTCCGGCGGCGGGCCAGTTCAATACGTTTGTAGTGTTGATAGACGGCGACGGCCAGCCGTTTTTTCGTCTCCTCTTGCCCGATGACGTACTCGTCGAGGAACGCTTTGATCTCAGCGGGTTTCGGCAACGGCGGGCGCGACGCGACCGGTTCCGGCTGATCGTCCGAGATGATCTCGTTGCAGATATCGATGCACTCGTTGCAGATATAAACGCTCGGCCCTGCAATGAGCTTTTTCACTTCATTCTGTGATTTGCCACAGAAGGAGCAGCGCAGCGTTTCGTCGGTTCGGCGTACCATGTGCGTTCAGTAAAGTGCAATGCCCGAAGGGCTCGAACGCGCCGCGGCGATTAAGTTCCGGTGCGTTCGAGCCCTTATGCAGGGCTCATTCGCGGTGAACGATCACCTCATCGATCAAGCCGTACTCTTTGGCCTGCATGGCCGACATGATGCGGTCGCGTTCCACGTCGCGTTCGATGACTTCGTAAGGTTGTCCGGTGTGCTTGGCGAGCAAGCGCGAGGTCAACTCCCTCATCCGCAAGATCTCCTCGGCTTGGATGCGGATATCGGTCGCCTGCCCTTGCGCTCCTCCCGATGGCTGATGGATCAAGATGCGCGAGTTCGGCAGAGCGAACCGTTTCCCCTTCGTGCCCGCTGCTAGGAGCAACGCGGCCATCGAGGCGCACTGCCCGACGCAGATCGTCGTCACGTCGGGGCGGATGAACTGCATCGTGTCGTAAATGGCCATGCCTGCCGTGATCGAGCCGCCCGGCGAGTTGATGTAGAGGTTGATATCTTTTTCTGGATCTTCCGCCTCCAAGTAGAGCATCTGCGCGACGATCAGATTGGCGATCTGATCGTCGATCGGCGTACCCAGGAAGATGATGTTGTCTTTGAGCAAACGCGAATAGATATCAAAAGCGCGTTCGCCGCGCGACGTTTGCTCAACGACCATCGGGATCAGTGCCATGTGTGACTCCAGACCAGTTTGTCGCCGCATAGTTCTTTCGTCCGATCCTCATCGGTCTTGTTCCGAAGTTGAATCCGACGTTGAACCGGAAGATTCGGCGTCCGAAGAAGGCGAAGCGGAAGCGGCGCTCGTCTCGGTGGACGCTTCCTCTTCCGCTCGCGCCTCTGGGCGCCACTCTTCATCGCGAATCTTTGCGTTTTCAATAACGAGGGTCAGCGCCTTTTGTTGGCGTAACCCACTGGCGATGCTATGTTGGGCTTCTTCCTTTGTCAAGGCAGCGCGCACGCGTTCGGGCGATTCTTGAATGGCGCGCGCGAAGCGTTCGATCTCGGCTTCGATCTCCTCGTCACTGACGTTGATCTCTTCTTGCTCGGCGATGCGTTCAAGCAGTAGTTCCGCGCGCACGTTCTCCTCGGCCCGTTGCTGCGTCGCTGCCGCGACCTCGTCCCAGCGGATCTCCTCATTGCGCGGGTCGATGCCCATTTGCATCAAGCGTTGCACGCTCGTCTCGAGCAGGCGGCGGGCTTCTCGCTGGACCAGCGTGGCAGGCACTTCGAACTGGTGCGCGTCGAGCAGTTTTTTGATCGCTTCGTCGCGCAGCCGGCGTTCGGCCTCTTGGCGCGCATATCCTTCCAACCGTTGGCGAATTTGCTGGCGCAGTTCGTCGAGCGATGAAATCCCTTCGCCCATGCTCTTAGCCCACTCATCGTCCATTTCCGGCAACTCTTTGCGTCGGACGGCGATGACCTGCGCGGTGTATTCGACGCGCTTGCCCGCTAGTCCTTGAGCCTTGTAATCGGGTGGGTACTCAACTGTGAAGCTCTTCGCCTCTTCCGGGTGAACCCCTTGGAGATTCTCATTGAAGGCCGAAAGCACGCCCTCTTCGCCGAGCACGACGTCAACTTCGTCGATTTTGATCTCTTCGGCTTGCGGGTCATCAACGAAGCGTCCGCGAAGGTTGACCGTCACCGTATCGCCCGTTTGCGCCCCGCGGTCCTCGACGGGGACGAGCACAGCCGATGACTCGCGCATCTGCGCGAGGACCTCTTCGATTTCTTCATCCGTCACTGGACGGATGCGGCGGACCAGTTCGATCCCCCGATATTGGCCCAGTTCGACCCTCGGCAGAACCTCGATGGCTGCGTGGATGGTCAGCGGTTCAGAACCGAGCCGCTCGAGGCTCTCGACGTCGGCAAAGCGCAACTGCGGTTCGCCGATGACGTCGAAAGGGTGTTGTTGCAGTGCTTCGCTCAGAGCTTGCGGGATCAACTCGCCGAGCACTTCGCCGCGAATCTCTTTTTTGTACCGTTGGCGGACCATCGCTTGCGGCGCGCGCCCAGGGCGAAATCCGGGGACCGCGGCGTGGCGCGCGAGCGCGTTGCTGACGCGGTCGACTTCGGCCCGTATGCGCTCGGCTTCGATCTCGATGCGCAACTCTTTGCGCGTAGGCGAAATGTCGATGACTTCGGTCTTCATTCTCGGTTCACCATTCGTTGTGCCGTGGATTGCGAGCTTGAAGGAGAAGGGTTGGTGCGAAAGGGGGGACTCGAACCCCCACCCCTTGCGGGACGTGATCCTAAGTCACGCGCGTCTACCGGTTCCGCCACTTTCGCGTGCCAACACGGAGTTTTCAAACTCGTGGACGTTCTCCTGTGGAGCAACCAAGATTAAAACATTTCTCGCGGTGCTGTCTAGTTGAAGCAAACAGTCTCAACGCGAAGTTTCGTGCGAAGGGGCTACGGTGAGAAAGGGATTTGATGTCGAGCGCTCGGTTTCACGGACCGGCAAGGCGATGGTGCCCGCGGCAGGATTCGAACCTGCGACCTTTGGTTCCGGAGACCAACGCTCTAATCCACTGAGCTACGCGGGCGCAAACGGAAAAATAGCATAAAGGCGGATCTTTTTTCCAGCGCGAGCGCAATGGCCGAGCTTGCCCGCGAAGCGTTCAGTTTTCATGGAAGCTGGAGAGATGGTTGGGGGCGTGCTCGCCGGTTTGTCGGCAGTCCCCGGTGGAAGCGAAAAGCGAACCGTTTAGGCGCGCATCGGCGCTTGTCGAAAAGCTGCGCTAAGAAGTATGCTTCACCGTTTCGCTTGGCGAAATCAGTCGGAACCAACTGGAAACGATGCAACACGATCACGTCGCTGAAGTCAGACGCTTTTTGACGCTCGAAGCCGAAGCGATTGCACGCACGGCAGCGCGCCTCGACCAGCCATCGGTGGAAAGCGCTATCGCTTTGTTGTCTGCATGTCGCGGCAAAGTGATCACAACGGGCATCGGAAAATCGGGCAACATCGCGCAAAAGGTCGCCGCCACCATGACGAGCACGGGAACACCGGCCCTTTATCTTCATCCGTCCGATGCGCTGCACGGCGGGTTAGGAATGGTCGGTCCGGATGACGTGGTGATCGCCATCAGCAACAGCGGTGAAACCGACGAGATCATCGCCATGCTCCCTTCTTTGAAGCGGCGCAACGTGCCCGTGATCGCCATCCTTGGAGATCTGGCTTCAACGCTGGCACGGCGCGCCGACGTCGTGCTCGACGCTTCCGTGGACAAGGAAGCGTGCCCTTTCAACCTCGCACCGACGGCCAGCACCTCCGTGGCCTTGGCGCTCGGCGACGCTTTGGCGCTCACCTTGATGCAGTTGAAGGGGCTCACGCCGGAAGAGTTTGCGCTCAACCATCCGGCTGGGAGATTGGGCAAGCGCTTGACTTTGCGCGTGGGGGATCTGATGCACAGCGGCGAGCAGAACCCGACAATCGGCCCCGATGCAACGCTGCTCGATGCTGTGCGCGCCATCACACGCGGTGGACTCGGTGCGGTCAACGTCGTCGACGAGCGACGCCGGTTGATCGGCCTCATCACCGATGGCGATCTTCGACGGGCTTTCGAGCGAAGCCATCTAGCCGACCTTGCCGCTCTACGTTGCTCGGCGGTGATGACGCGCACGCCTGTTGTCGTCTCGCCTGCAACGCTCGCCTACGACGCGCTTCGGCTGATGGAGGATCGTCCTTCGCAGATCTCCGTCCTTCCGGTGGTGGAAGCCGATGGGACCTGCATCGGGTTGATCCGTTTGCACGACATCGTGCGAAGCGGGCTATAAGGCGGCTTGCGGCGGTGGCGAAGGTTTCGCAAGAAGATCAAATTTTTGCGCTCGCGGCGATTACTTTGGTCACTCGCTTAACAAGCGAGCGTCGATAGAGTATGTTTGCCCGAAGCGCCTTGATCGGTAGGCGCTGAATCGTCATCATCTGTTAGATGGTCGCCGCATGAGGCGTTCTTGATGAGCACTGAAGGAGGTACTTAATGACCTACGTCGTTACCGAACCTTGCGTAGATTGCAAATACACCGACTGCGCTGCCGTTTGTCCGGTGGAAGCGTTTCATGAGCTGCCGGACCGTTTGGTGATCAATCCGAACACGTGTATCGATTGCGATGCGTGCGTGCCGGAGTGTCCCGTGGAAGCCATCTACCCGGACGTGAACGTACCTGATGAGTATCAAGACTGGATCCGTCTCAACGCTGAAGAAGCGGAGAAATATCCGATCATCAGCACGAAGAAACCGGCGCTGCATGGGCCGAACTGCGCTGGACCAGAAGAGTGAAACGGGCGGGAACGGATTAGCTGGCGGCGCGGCACAACGCTTTCGTTTCCGCGCCGCTTCCCTTTGCCTCAATTCAACTCATGAAGATCAGTTTCAAGCCGAACTGAAACTGTCGCGAACTACCACTGACTCGTGTGCGTTGGATTGGCCCGAATCCCGATGCCGCCAGAACCGAGCGCCAGCGGCGGGGCGGGCAGAAAGACGGAGTTGACATCGTTCAACCGGTGTTGCGTAATCCGGCGGCGATGCCGTTGATGGTCAGCAAAACGGCGTAAAGCAGTTTGTCGCGCTCTGCGGAAGCGGCCTCACAAGCTCCGCTTGCGCCAGCGCGTTTGCGCGCCAGCAGTTCGACCTGTAAGTAGCTCAGCGGATCGACGTACGGATTGCGCACGGCGATCGAGCGTTGCAACACTGGCCAGTTATCGAGCAGCCTCTTCTCGCCAGAGATCGCCAGCACCATGCGCCGCGTGCGCTCATACTCTGCGGCCAGCAGACGAAAGATGCGGCGACCGAGCTTCTTGTCAGAAGTGCGCGTGGCGTACTGACGCGCGATCTGCATGTCGGCTTTGGCCAGCGCCATTTCGACGTTCGACAGCGTGCTGTGGAAAAAAGGCCACGCGCGGTACATTTCGCGCAGCAAACGCAAATGCGCGCGCGGACTCCGTCGCAAAAAACTTTCAAGCGCCGTGCCGACGGCGAGCCAGCCGGGAACGAGATGTCGGCTTTGCGTCCAGCCGAAGACCCAGGGGATGGCACGCAGGTCGTCCAAACTGCGCGAGCCGACTTTGCGTTTGGTTGGGCGCGAGCCGATGCGCAGGTGCTGTAGCTCTTCGATGGGTGTGGCTTGAGTGAAGTAGTCGTAGAAGCCTTCGGTTTCGCGCACGAAGCGCCGGTAGGCGGCAAAAGCCTCCTCGGAGATGCGCTCCATGGCCTCTTTCCAACGAGCGGCGCGGGCGTCGTCTTCGCGCGGCAGGCTTGCGGCGATCACGGCGGCGGTGGTCATCTCCAAGTTGCGAAGCGCGATCTCGAGAAGACCGTATTTCGAAGAGATCACTTCGCCCTGTTCGGTGATTTTAATGCGTCCGGCTACTGTGCCCGGCGGTTGGGCCAAAATGGCTTCATGCGTCGGGCCGCCGCCGCGTCCGATGCTGCCGCCGCGCCCATGAAAAAGCCGCAACTCGATGCCGCGCGCGCGCGCTTGGGCCCAAAGTCTTTCTTGAGCTTTGTAAAGCTCCCATGCTGAAGTCAAAATGCCGCCGTCTTTGCTGCTGTCCGAGTAACCGATCATGATCTCCTGCAGATTGGCATGAGCTTGCAGGTGTTTTTGGTAGACGGGATTTTCAAACAGTCGGCCCATCACGTCGGGCGCGCGACGCAGATCATCGATCGTTTCGAAGAGCGGAACCACGGCAAGCCTGCTCATCGGCAAGGCGCCATCGCCGTCGGTGGGCCATTGCCAGAGTCCGGCTTGTTTGGCGAGAACGAGCACGGCGAGAAGATCGCTTGCGTCGCGCGTCATGCTGACGATGTACGTGCGAATGGCACCGGGGCTGATCTCATCGAGCGCGCGCCGGGCGACGCGAAAGACGTTGAGCGTTTCGGTCGTCTCGTCACTGAAGCGCGCATCGGGACTGAAGAGCGGACGCGGTGAGATGAGTTCTTCCGTCAGCCATGCGACGCGCGCTGGTTCCGCCATCTGCGCGTAATCTTCGTTCATGCCGAGCGCGCGCGTCAGTTCGGCGAGCGCTGCGGTATGGCGTTCGCTATGTTGACGAAGATCGAGCGTCGCCAAGTGAAGGTCGAAGGCTGCTGTTTGGCGCATGAGCCGGTCCACTTCGCGTGCCGCGTGCGTCGCTTGATTGGCAAGAAGGCTGTCGCGGATCAATCGCAAGTCTTCCCAAAGCTCGCGCCCCGTTCGGTAAACGCGGTCGGACGCCCCCTTGGGGCGCGTCAACAGCGCGATGATCGGCAGACCCGGACGGGTTGAGATCAGCGTCTGCGGCGACTCGATGCGCAGCGCTGAGGCGAGATCGCGATTGCGCCGCAACGTGTTCTCCAGTCTGACGTAGATGAAAGAGAGCTTTTGCCGGTAAGGCTCTTCCGGATTGCGTCGCGCGATCTCGTCGGCGACCTCGGGCATAAGGCGCGCGTCTTCGGCGAGCGAGGCGCGCAGCTCTTCGGTCGGCGGGGCGAAGCGCTCTGATTGACTGAGGCGTTGGCTCAAGTCGGCCACGGCGGTCAAATACTTGCGCAGGATCAATCGCTGCTGTCGGCGCAGGGCTTCCCAAGTGACTTCGGGCGTGACGTAAGGGTTGCCATCGCGGTCGCCGCCGATCCACGAGCCGAAACGTATCGGCGCGGCGCCGTCGCGCAAGCGGACTCCAGGATAGCTCTCGTCGAGCCTACGCTGCAGCTCTTCGAGCAAAGTGGGCAACGCATCGAAAAGCGTCGCGTCGAAGTAGTAAAGGCCGTTGCCCACTTCGTCGAGCACCGTTGGTTGCGTTTGTCGCACTTCGTCTGTTTGCCAAATTAGCTCGACTTCTGCCGCCAACCTCTCCTGCAAGCGATCGCGCTCGCGTGGCGTCAAGTCGCGCCGGTCAAAAGCGGCCAGCAGATCAGCGATGCGACGGTGTTTCATGAGCAGCGTTCGCCGGGCCGCTTCGGTCGGATGGGCTGTCATCACGGGCACCACTTCCAAACGATCAATGATCTGCTGGACGAGATGACTCATCTCCTCAGGCGACGCGACGTCGTTCGATAAACGTTGAAAAGTATCGGCCAGCGAGCCGCGCTGCGGATGATTCGGCGTGTGAAGTTCGTAGTGCCGTTTGCGCCGGATGCGGTGGTGTTGCTCGGCGATGTTGACGAGCTGGAAGTAGACCGCAAAGGCGCGAATCACGCCGATCGTTTCATCGAGATCAAGGTTTCGCAGCAGCCTCTTCAATCTGCGCTCGTCGGCGAGCGAGGGCATGGCGCGGAGCCGCTTGCAGAGCAGACGGACGCGCTCTTCAGTCTCGAAAAGCTGCTGACCGCCAAGCTTTTTGAGCGTCTCGCCGAGAAGATCGCCCAGCCGCCTGATGTCGGCGCGAAGCGGCGCGTCCTTGGCGCGGCGGCTACGTTGCGTTTGTTCCATGGCGGCCATATTTTCGCCGAAAAGGGCGTGGACGTGAAGATGATCTCCACAGCTAGGAATCTGGCCGGGAGGTCTTGGGGGCCTCTGCTGATCGATGAGTCAAACGAATAGAAGGTCGAAACTGAATGAGTCCCTTGGTGCCGATCTGATTGACGGGCTAAGTGAACAATAGACCGAAACCAAACCGGAATCAACCCACGCTGAACAGCCAGCGACCTTGTCGGCCAAGTGAATAATCGGCCAAGTGAATAATAAGTCAGAACCAAATCTCTTGACATCCTCCCCACAGCTAAAGCCGGGGGATTCCCGGAGG
>NZ_PSLQ01000028.1:0-39933 GCF_040289685.1 Pyrinomonas sp. | reverse complement strand
GCGTGCATCCGCTTGCGGATGCCCCTCAATTTATTGAGGGGAGGACGCCACCCACTTGAAAGCGCAACGCGCGAATGCCGACTCCAGCGCCGACGCGCACTCAGTTAACTTGAATGAGCTAAGCGCGATGCGCGAATTCCAACAGGTCATCGAGCTTGGCTTTCGCCAGTCCAATGCAAGTGTCGGCAGCGCCGTAGTACATCCAAACCTCGTCGCCGCGCAGCAATGCGCCGCAGGTGAAGACGATGTTGACGCCGTTGCCGACGCGCTCATATGGCGCGTTCGGACTGAAAGCTGGATGCCGACAACGAGCCACGACTTTGGCCGGATCGCTTAGGTCGAGCAGCGCGAGGCCAAGGCGGTAGTTGGGTGTGCCGGCGACGACCTTGACGCCATGGTAGATGATCAACCACCCTTGCGCCGTTTCGATCGGCACGGCGCCGGCTCCTACTCTCGCCCCATCCCACCACGTCCCGCCGCGCTCCGGCAAGACCATATGCGGATGCCCCCAATAGACCAAATCCTTGGAGCGAACGGTCCAGATGTGCGCGACATCGCCCGACGCCGGACGATGCAACATGACCCATTCGCCGTTGATGCGTCGCGGGAAAAGGGCGGCGTTTTTGTTCGGCGGCGAAAGAACCATCTCGATGCGTTGCACCGCGCGAAAGTCCCGGGTGCGCGCCAGCGCAACGCCCGGCCCCGGTGAACTGACGACGACGTAGGCGATGACGTACTCGCCGAGTTCTTCGACGTATGTGACGCGCGGGTCTTCGCAACCCAACTCTTCGTATGGGCTTTCCGGGTCCTCGGGCGCAAGCAGCGGCGTCGGCGCCACTTGCCAGCCACCGATGCCGTCGCGGCTGCGCGCGACGTAAAGGCGTGACCGACCGTCTTCGCCCTCGACGCGCAACAACAAGACCACTTCACCGTCCATCTCGGCGACTCCGGGGTTGTAAACGGCGATGGCTGGGAAAGGGAGGTCTTCCACCGTCAGGATCGGATTTTGCGGGTGGCGCTCGAACAGGTCCATGATGGCTCGAAATCTTATCACCTTCGGCACCGGCAGCAAATGAGAGAATTTCAACCCACACCGAAGAGGCCGACGCAACGGATTCGACCCTGTGCAGATCTCGCTTCCGCCCCGCGTGGTTTCATTCGGCGGCGATTGCGTTCGCCTGAAGCCGATGCTATATCTACGGCCTTATGGAACATCCGATCTGGGCATGGGCGGGCTTTACGCTTTTCATTTTGCTGATGCTCGCCATAGACCTCGGCCTCTTCAATCGCCGTTCACATACGGTCAGCTATCGCCAAGCGACGATTTGGAGCGTCGTTTGGGTTTCGCTGGCGCTGGCTTTTGCCACAGGAGTTTTTTACAAACTCGGACACACCAGAGGCATAGAGTTTTTAACTGGCTACCTCATCGAGTTATCGCTTTCGGTGGATAATCTGTTCGTCTTTTTGCTGATCTTCTCTTATTTCCGCGTCCCTGCCGAATTTCAGCATCGCGTCCTCTTCTGGGGCGTGCTCGGCGCGCTGGTCATGCGTGCAGCGATGATCCTGATGGGCGCTGCGTTGATCAGTCGGTTTCACTGGATCATTTACGTCTTCGGCGCCTTTCTCATCTTCACTGGGATTCGCATGTTGCGCCATGAGGAGAGCGAGATTCACCCGGAACAGAACCCGGTCGTGCGGCTCGTGACGCGCTACATGCCGATCACGCACTACTACGAAGGACAAAAATTCTTCACGCGCGTCGGCGGACGGTTGAGCGGCACGCTCCTCTTCCTCGTGCTGGTCATGGTCGAGACGACCGATCTCGTCTTCGCCGTCGACTCCATTCCGGCCATCTTCGCCGTCACGCGCGACCCGTTCATCGTTTACACGTCGAACGTCTTCGCCATCTTGGGACTGCGCACCTTCTATTTTCTGCTCGCCGGCGTGGTCGAAAAGTTCCACTACCTCAAGCTTGGTCTTTCGATCGTGCTGATCTTCATCGGCATCAAGATGCTGGGCGAAGACCTGATCGAAAAGTTCTACGGTTACCACATTCCGCCGCTTCTGCCGTTGTCCATAGTCGCAACGGTGCTGGCCGCATCGGTCATCGCATCGCTCATCTGGCCCAAACGTCCGGAGCTGCCCGTCGAGCCCGCTGCGCACAGCGATCCGTCGTTACGCGAAGAAGAGGAGATAGGATCGAAAAGGTAGCCGCTTCAACGCGCTCGCGGCCATGCCCTTCTTAAACGCACCTTTCGGCAGATCCCTTTGCCCCGCAACGTCATGGCGTAGCCGCGTGGGCGCGGCGAGGCACTATTGCCTTCGATGCGCTTGACCGCAGCGCGAATCAAGCTCCGCTGCACATGCCGACCGCTATTGCGGCACGTGATCGCGTTGATCGATCGCCGCTTGCTCGTCAACGGCGGAAAGTGTAGGCTGTATTCTTCGCTCGATCATGACGACGCTCACCCCAATGCTTCAGCAGTATCATGAACTAAAGCGCCGGTATCCCGGCACGCTCCTCTTCTTTCGCCTCGGCGACTTCTACGAACTCTTCTACGACGACGCCATCACGGGTGCGCGCGAGCTTGAGATCACGTTGACGGCCCGCCATAAGGAACGTGGCTCGCCCATCCCGATGTGCGGCGTGCCGCACCATTCAGCTGCAAGCTACATCGCGCGCCTCGTGCGCAAAGGCTACCGCGTCGCCATCTGCGAGCAGCTCGAAGACGCGAGCAAATCAAAGAAAATCATTCGGCGCGACGTCGTTCGCGTCATCACGCCGGGCACGGCCATTGACCCGCAGCTTCTCGACGCGCGCGAACCCGTCTATCTCGCCGCCGTCTGCGGCACGGGCACGACGTTCGGCGCCGCTTTCCTCGACCTTTCAACGGGCGAGTTTCGCGCGACCGAAACGACCGGACCAGAAGCCTGGGCACAGATCCGCAGCGAGATCGAACAGTTTGCGCCGCGCGAGCTTCTCTTCCCGGCCTCGCTTGCGCCCTTGATCCGCGAGACTTATGGGTTGGCAGCCGATGCTCTGCCGATGGATTCAACCAACACGGTGGCGCGCATTGCGCCCGTCCCGGAACTCGACCTCTCACTCACGCCGCTCGACGATTGGCTGTGGCAAAAGGAGGCGTGCGCCGAAACCTTGCGCGCGCAGTTCGACGTTCACGATCTATCCGGATACGGACTCGACGCGCATCCGGAAGCGGTGCGCGCCGCTGGGGCCTGTTTACGTTACGCGCGCGAAACGCAGCGCGATGCGGTCGCACACGTCGCCGAGATCGAGTATTTCGAAACGCAAGATTATCTCGTGCTCGATGCGGTCACAACGCGCAACCTCGAACTGTTCGAGTCGACAAGCCGCGCGGGACGCGAAGCGACGCTGCTCGGCGTCATTGACGCGACCGTGACGACCATGGGCGCGCGCCTTCTGCGCGCTTGGCTGCAGCGCCCGCTCATTGCGCGCGGCGAGATCGAAACTCGTCTCGATGCGGTGGCAGCCTTTCATCGCTCACAGGTGCTGCGCGACCGTTTGCGCGCCGCGCTGCGCGAGGTGGCCGATCTGGAGCGCTTGACGGCGCGACTCAACATGGCGACCGCCGGCCCCCGCGATCTCGTCGCTTTGCGCCGTTCGCTCGAACAGGTGCCAGCCGTCCGACGCGCGCTCGAAGGCGTAGAGGCATCGCTCGTTCGCGTGCTCGTCGAAGCGGCGGATGATCTGGCGGAGTCGCGTCAATTGATCGCCCGCGCGATCAGTGATGAACCGCCGGCTAACATCGCTGACGGCGGCGTTATCCGCGAAGGCTTCAACGAAGAGCTGGACCGATTGCGCGCCGTCTCGCGCGACGCCAAGCAGACCATCGCCGAAATGGAAGCGCGCGAACGCGCGCGCACCGGCATCGCCTCTTTGCGCATACGCTACAACGGCGTCTTCGGTTACTGCATCGAGGTTTCGAAAGCGAGCGCAACGCGCGTGCCCAAAGACTACGAGCGACGCCAAACGCTTTCGAACGTCGAACGGTTCACGACGCCCGAACTCAGAGAGTGGGAAGCGCAAGCGCGCGATGCTGAAACGCGCATCCTCGAACTAGAAAACCATATCTTCGCTGAACTACGCGCGCGCGTCGCCGCCGAAACCAAACGGCTTCAAACGACGGCGCGCGCGCTCGCCACGCTCGATGCGCTCGCGGCGCTTGCCGAAACGGCAGCGCAGCGCCGTTATGTACGCCCCATCCTTCACGATGGCGACGAACTCGAGATCGTTCAAGGCCGCCATCCGGTGATCGAGGCCAACAGTTCGGCGCCCTTCATCCCGAACGACCTTTACATGAACAACTCAACCGACCGCCTGCTGATCATCACCGGACCGAACATGGCCGGCAAGAGCACGCTGATGCGGCAGACAGCGCTCGTCGCTATTCTCGCCCAGATGGGATCGTTCGTCCCGGCGGAGCGCGCGCGCCTTCCCATCTTCGATCGCATCTGGACGCGCGTCGGAGCCTCAGACGATCTCGCTCACGGACGCTCGACCTTTATGGTCGAGATGACCGAAACGGCCAGCATACTGCGCGGCGCGACCCCGCGTTCGCTCGTCCTGCTCGATGAGATCGGGCGCGGCACGGCCACTTTCGATGGGCTTTCGCTCGCTTGGGCCGTCGCCGAATACCTGCACGATTCGCCGGAACACGCGGCCAAAACGCTCTTCGCCACGCATTACCATGAGCTGACGGAGCTGGCCGAACGGCTGCCGGGCGCGCAGAACTATCACGTCACCGTCGCCGAATCCGATGGACGCATCATCTTCCTCTACAAACTGGCGCGCGGACGAGCCTCCAAATCCTATGGCATCGAGGTCGCGCGACTCGCAGGGCTGCCGATGAGCGTCATCGAACGCGCGCGCGAGGTGCTTCAGAGACTGGAGCGCTACGAACTCGACGTCTTCGCTGAAGAGGAGTCAGCAATGACTGTTCGCGAAGAGAACGGCGATGCCCTCCGGCGCGCCGCGCGCAAGCTCCGTCGGCGGGCCATTGCGGCCCAAGCGACCCTGTTCGATGCCGTCAATCAGAGCTTGCTTGACGAGCTGCGAGCCGTTGATGTAGAAAGCCTCTCGCCCGAAGAGGCGCAGGCGCTGATCCGAGATCTGCAACGTCGTATGGTCTAGGTTGCAACTCGGATCCGACGATCGGCCGAGTCCGAACAGGTGACAAGCAGCGCCTCTCCCGCGCACAGGCATCCAACGCGGAGCGAAGTAAAGATTTCAGCCGAACCGCAACGAAAAAATGGACCAAGATTTCGCATCCCTTTCTCTCGAACAGAAAGTCGGACAACTGCTCTACATCGGACTTCCGGGACCAGAGCTTGACCGCGAAGCGCGCGCGCTCGTCGAGTACGTGCAACCGGGCGGCATCATCATCTTCGCGCGCAACGTCGCTTCACCCGAACAGCTCCGTTCGCTTCTCGATCAGATACGCGAGATGCTGCCCGTTGCGCCTCTGTTCGGTATCGATCAAGAAGGCGGGCTTGTCGACCGCTTACGCAAGATCGCTACTCCGATGCCGCCAGCTCGCGTCATCCGCCAAAAAGGCTCTCTTGCAGGCGCGCGTACGCTCGGGCGCGTCACGGGCGAGATACTGCGCCTCCTCGGTTTTAACATGAACTTCGCCCCCGTCCTCTCGATCATGACCGAAGAGCGCGACGTGCTGGCCAATGGCCTCTATTCGCGCTCGTTTGGACGCTCGCCCGGTGAAGTCTTAGGTTATGCGATGACCTATCTGCGTGCGCTACAGGGGACGGGCTGCTTGGGCTGCGTCAAACACTTTCCCGGCCTCGGCGCTGGCGAAGTCGATTCGCACGAAGAGATGCCCGTCATCCCGCTGTCGCACGACGATCTGATCGCGCACGATCTTGCCCCGTACATCGAACTCTTCACGCGCGAGGATCGCTTGGTCCACGCCGTCATGGTCGGACACGGTTGCTATCCGAACATCAGCGTCCGTCAGGGAGTGGTGAGCGGTCCGCTGATCCCAGCTTCGATCAACCCTGAAATCATCAACGGGCTACTGCGCACCGAACTCGGCTTCGACGAATTGGTCATCACGGATGATCTCGAGATGGGCGCCGTCGCGAAGCACTACGAGATCGAGGACGCCGCCGTGCGCGCAATCAACGCCGGCGAGGATATGCTTCTCATCTGCGCGCGGCCCGACCTGATCAAACGCGGGCGCGACGCTCTCATGCAAGCCGTCCGCAGCGGGCGCATTAGCCAAGAGCGACTGACTGAATCGCTTCGTCGCATCGCCGATTTCAAGGCGCTCGTCCAGCCGCCGCTTCCTTTCGATCCCGAACGCTTCCGTCAACTTTCCGACGAGATCGCGGCGCTCAACCGACAGTTGGATTACACTTATGGAGGGAAGATCTGAAAGCGACGAGACGAACGGCTGTTGCGACGCTTTCCCTTCGCCGATCTCGGATCTTCGCGCGCCGCGTTTCGACGAGAGAGATCGGTTCTCTCGACGGCGGCGATCTTGACCTCTCCCCCTCCCTTGCATCCACCCGTAGATACCGAGGAGGTTTCTGATGAGAAAAACGCTCAAGCTTTTTGCTGGCCTGTCTGCGACGAACTGGCGAATTGAATTCGTCATCCACTCGGCGCTCTTCATTTCATTCGTCGCGCTGTTCATCGTATCCGGTTGCCGTCGAGCGGAAGACCGCTTCGTCCTCGCGCTCGAAGCGCGCCCTGAAACTCTCGATCCGTTGCGCAGCACCGATGCCGCGAGCGAACGTTTGCGCCAGTTGATGTTCAACACGCTCGTCCGGAAAAACGAACGCTTCGAGTACGTCGGCGAACTGGCCGAAACGATCGAACCATCTTCCGACGCTCTCGCTTACACTTTCAAACTGCGCGACGGCGTGCGCTTTCATGACGGACGGCCATTGACGGCGACCGACGCAAAGTACACGCTCGATGCGCTGCTCGCTTCCGACTCGCGCAAAGCGGCCCCCTTTTTTGAAGGCGCGGGATCGAATAGGCAACCACGCATCTCCTCGATCGAAGCGCCGGACGCGCGCACGCTCGTCGTTCGCTTGAGCAAACCTTGGCCGGAACTTCTCGCCAACCTCGTCCCGATTGGCATCATCCCGCAAGGAAGCGCCGAACAACAGCGAGCGCAACCGTTGGGAAGCGGCCCGTTCCGATTCGAACGCTATGACGAATCGCAACAAGTGGTGGACCTCGCGGCGAACGAGAACTACTGGGAAGGCGCCCCAAAGATCAAGAGTTTGCGCGTGCGCGTGATTTTGGATGCCAACACGCTGCAAGCCGAATTGCGCGCCGGACGCATCTCGATGGCGATCAACACGAGCCTTTCGCCCGATGCTTACCGCGCGCTGGCACAGGATCCGAACCTGCAGGTGGTCCAGTCGCCGGGCGCAAACATCCAATACCTCGGCTTCAACGCGCAGGCCGATCTAGTCAAAGAGGCGCGCGTGCGTCAAGCGATCGCTTACGCGATCAACCGCGAAGAGATCGTGCGCAACCTCTTGCTCGGTCAAGCGCGCGTCGCGCACTCGATCCTGCCTGAATCCTCCTGGGCTTATGCGCCCGGCACCATCTACATGTTCGATCCCGCGCGGGCGAAACGCTTGCTCGACGAAGCTGGCCTACGCGACCCAGACGGAGACGGGCCGCGATTGCGCAACGAAGACCGGCCCATCAGCTTGAAGATCTCTTCGAGCAACGCGGTCGCACGCGCCGTCGCTGGCGTTATGCAGAACGAACTCAAACTGGTCGGGTTGAGATTGGAGATCGAGACTCTGGAAGATAACGTCCTACGCGACGCGCAACGCAATGGGCAATATCAAATGACCATCGGACGATGGGTCGGCGGCAATCAGGATCCTATCTTCTTGCGCGATCTGTTCGCCACCAACGGTGCCTTCAACCGCAGCCGCTACAGCAACCCGGAACTCGATCGCATCCTGCAAGAAGCGACTTCGACCGCCGACCGCGAGCGCGCACGCGCTCTTTACGTCGAAGCCCAACAGATCATCAGCCGCGATGTGCCGATGCTGCCGCTCTGGTACCCGGATAACATGATCGTCGCGCGGCGCAACGTCGGCAACATCAAGATCGATCCGAGCGGCGATTGGAGCTTCGTCCGCAACGTCACCGTGCAATGAACTGAAGACCAAAGGGCTTCGCCTCGAAAAGCGGTCTTCTCGCTCGAGCGTTCTTTAGCTCCCAAACGGCCTTGCGATTCTCCGCGCCTCTGCGATGAGGGCGGAGCAGGCCGCTTTGCGGTCCCAGCCGCTTTCGGGGGAAGCGGCCTTTAGAGCGCGAACGTGAAGGGAAACAGGGCCGCCCGTCGAAGCTCCCCGGTTAACTTCTGTCTCGAAGATGGATCGAACCATGGGAATCGCAGAAACCTTGTGAGCGGTTCGCTCCGTTTCCTCTGCACTTTCTCCCCTTGCGGTCACCAGCAGATTCGACTTCTGCATGCCTTTCATGAAGCCTTCTCGCTTCCCTCGCACGTGTGCTGCCAAGATGCTGCGTCAACCGATGAAGGTCTACGTCGCCCCTAAGTTAGAGATGTAGCTTCTGTCTGCAAAAGGCCGATCTCCTGAATCTTGCTTGAAGCTTCGAGGTTATCGGTGCGTCTGGCACGCGCTTTTTTCAAACCGAGTCGGGCGCGGCACTGCACTTGCTCGCTAAAGTGTAATGAACGCACATCTGTCGGCGATAGATCGCCAGAAGGGGTGACCTGCTGGGCACAAGTTGTTGCTCGCTCAGCCAATCGAAGAGAGGCAGCGATATGCTCGCAGTCAAAGGCTTAATTCCCTATCGCTCACATTGACGTTCGTCGCGTACTTTTCAACGCCATCTTTCAGGCAACAGACGAACGCAGCCGCGCCGTATGTCAAAGCCAAAATCGCCGAAATCGGCGTCAGATCCGACAAGCGGATGGAAGTCGTCTTGAAAGACAGCAGCAAGCTGAAAGGCTACATCGCCAAGATCGCCGACGATTATTTCGTCATCGCCGACCCTCGAAGCGGCACGATCAAGCGCGTCGCTTATTCACAAGTGCAGCAGATCAAAACGCCCAAGCTTTCGCCGAGAGTCAAACGCGCACTCATCTACTCAATCCTGTTCGGAGTGGGCGGAGCCATAATCGCAGACATATGTTCGACGAATTGAAGCGCTTCGAGCTACCGCCCTTCGTCATAAACCGCCTTGGTCGAATCGGTCCATCTGAAAACATTCGATCCCTTTGCGGCGGCGATTCGGCGCGCGATGGGTTCCTATGGTGTTCGTCTTTTTCCCTCAAAGGTCTCAGCCGTTTCGCCCGAGGCGAAGAAGCGGCAACCTCGCAGCACGCCGCCTCATCTCAACCTTCGATCGCGCTGGCGGTCGCAAATGATGTCACGCACTTTACGCCAAACTCTTCAAGTCGCGCTGCTCGCCTTGGCGTTCACGCTTGGCGGATGCGCCGTTCTGCCGACGGCCAAACCCGCACCGCAGGCTACCTCTGCGGATAGGGTCACGCGCCCGACGAGCGAACCATACAAAGGGGATCTTTCGATCTTCGAGGATCCGGAACGCGATCGGAAATTGCAGATCGAGCGCGTCATGGACATCCTCGGCGTCAAAGCTGGAGCGAACGTCGCAGATATCGGCGCCGGCTCTGGATGGTTTACGGTCAGGGCCGCGCGGCGCGTTGGACCGATGGGCACGGTTTATGCCGTTGAGATCAACCGCGATTATCTGAGGTACATCGAAGAGCGCGCACAGCGAGAACGCTTGACTAACATTCGCACCGTGCTAGGCAAAGAGGACGATCCGCTTCTTCCGCTAGCGAGCATCGATGCCGTGCTCATCTTGAAGACATATCACGAGATCGCGCAGCCTGTGCGCCTGATGAAGAATCTACGCCGCGCTTTGCGCAAAGGAGCACTGGTCGGCATCATTGACCGTAACGGGACGGGCGACGATCATGGCGTCGCACGCGAGACGGTGGTCGAGGAAGTCGGGCGCGCTGGATTCGAACTGGTCGCCGATTACGACTTCGTCAAACCTGATGGCATGGACTATTTTCTCATCTTCCGGGCGACGGGACGCTGATCTCGCAAGCTCTGCCATCATCGCTCGAAAAGCGCGCCCTGCTCGCTTGGACGCCGGAAAGTTCGTCTTCGCGCGTTGCGCGTGCTGTTGAATCCGAGCCGACGACAGTAAACGTCAAAAAGACGTTCAGCCATGCGCCACTGCTCGCTTGTCCCTTTCATGCGCGCGCCGAATTCGCTCGCATAGAGCTTGCCGCCGCGCTCTTCGCGGATGTGGTTCAAGATACGCGCGGCGCGAGTCGGCAATTTCGCTCGCACCTGTTCTTCGAAGTAGGGCGCGACGCTTCCTGGCAAACGCAGCATGGTCATCCAAGCCGTGCGCGCGCCCGCTTCATGCGCTCGTTTGAGGAGTTCTGGAATGTCTGCGTCATTCAATCCGGGGATGACCGGCGCGATCCCGATGCCGACAGGGATGCCGACTTCCGCAAGCTCACGCATGGCGCGAAAGCGCGCATCAGGCAGCGCCGTAAAAGGTTCCAACGCGCGCGAGATTTCGGGGTCGCGGAAAGGGATCGAGAAATGGACGGCGCAATCAGCCTCTTCGACCAATCTTCGCAACAGATCTTTGTCTCGTCGGACCAGCGCCGATTTCGTCACGATGCTTACCGGTTGGCGATAATCCAAACAGACCTCCAAGCAACGGCGCGTTAAGCGATAGTGCGCCTCCAGCGGCAAATAAGGATCGGAGGTGAATGAGAAGACCAGCAGGTCGCCGCGCCATGATGGGCGGTCCAGTTCGGCGCGCAACAGTTCAGCCGCCCGCACCTTGACGACGATCTTGGTTTCAAAATCGGTCCCCGCACCGAATCCCAAATACTCGTGCGTCGGACGCGAAAAACAGTAGCTGCAAGCGTGCGTGCAGCCGCGATAGCAGTTCACCGAATAGTCGAAACCGATGTCTGGACTGTTGTTGCTTGTGATGATGCACCGCGTTTCGGTCTCTTCGTAGATCTCCAGCCGCGCTTCGGGCGGCTCGCCGATCCATTCGACCTCTTCGCTCGCCCAAGGATTGGGCGGATTGCTGATGTAACGCATAGGACGGAAAATAAAGGGCGCTGAAAACCGATGAGAAAATCGAATCTCGTCCTTCAAGGCTCTGTTTTTCAACTCCGACGAACGAAGGCTAATGTTTCCGTCTCAATTCGAACCTCAAACCGCATCCTACAATCCCGACGGACGAGCGCTCAGCGCATGAAAAGCCGTTCGAGCTTCCCCAGACTTTCAAGCGGCGCGTTTCAACTGCCGCTGCGGATCATACTCGCGCGCTAAATAACGACGCGCGATGAACTTCAACGTCGCCACGATGTGTTTGCACTCGAAGCCCGGCACGGCATCGCCACGAAAGGCGAAATCGGCGCAGGTGCAGACCAGACGGCGAGTCTGCGGATCACAAAATAGATGGTAGATCAGATTCGGATCAGACTCCGAACGGGCGATCCAGCCATATGGCTCAGCCTCGCAGACGGAAACGCGCTCAGCGCGCACGACCCGCCGCTCTGTCGGCAACAGATCCTCGATTCGCTTTTTCTCCCCTTTGCGCGCCGAAAGGTTGATCTTTCTATCTTCTCGCTTCGTCAGATCTTCGCTCATCCCATCGCCAGCTCCCTTTCATGAGAGTTATGATACCACTTTGTCTTCTACGAGACAAAATTGCATCAGCAAAACAAAAGTGGCTTATCCAGCGAACCGCTTGCTGTGGTTTGAATAGCCGTATCGCCGCTTGAAGCGACGCGCAACGCCGACTACCGCGCGACGTATCACGCCGTGTGGGCTGAATAACCGTAACCCCCGCTCGAAGCGGCAGCGCGCCGTCACGGTGAAATACCTTATGGGCACGGGAGTTGCGCCTTGCCTGTGAATCCGTTGTTAAGGGGGAACCGAGGAATGGCCGAATTCTTGTCTTTTCCTATCGAATCGCTTTCAGCCCTCTCGATAAAGGCTTGCGACTTCCTTTCCGACAAAGAGGCGTTCCAGCGTTAAACGACGGAAGTTAAATATGTCGTGCAACTTCTGGCGCACGACTAGCGAGTTGGCCAATTGTCCCAAGGGGCCGAACGGAAGGGCGTAATGAACGATGTCTTGCATCTCGACCCCGTCTGGCGTTTCGTCGAAGATGTGCTGATGGTGCCAGAACCTGTAAGGGCCGAAGCGCTGTTCATCGACGAAGAGGCGGGGCTCCGCGACGTGCGTGATCTCGGTCACCCAGCCGACGGGCCAACCGAGCAGAGGGCTGACCCGATAGGTGATGATCAACCCGGCGTACATCTTTTCGGGGATTTCGCTGGTGATGCGGAAGTTCAACCATGGAGGCGTGATCACCGGTAAGTTGCGCGGATCGGAGAAGAAGCGCCATGCCTCGTCGAGTCCGATGGGCAATCGTTGCGTGAAGTGAAGGCGATGGATCTTCATCTTTCTCTGCGACGATCCTACGTGCTCTTTGTTGACGAATTCACGCCGAAGCTTCAACGAAAGTATTGAAAATTCATCGCCGTTCGCGCATCGCTTTGCACAATCGGCGGCGCGCATGGCACGCGAGGTCTCGCGGCTCTTCCTCAACCACCACTAAACGCCGCCCATACGCAGATTTTCCGCGCTGAGAAGCGCAACGGCAACATCTATGCAAATGCCCGAAAGCAGAAGAGAGAAAGCCGTTGCAATTTTCGAGGGAAGCTTCGTCCGGTGCCGATAATCGACGGAGCGTGCCTCTGTTGGCCAACGAAGACTGCGTGAGGCATAGGAACGCGAGCAAGATCGCGCAACATCGTCGTATCGAGTTGCAGCGCATCGAGCAAGAGCTTTACGCAGAGCCTCATGAAGCTTCGTCTTCAGAGCGCAACGCCGTTTCGATTTCGCCCCGCGAAACGGCTCCTTCGCGTATAACCGAGGGCGCATCGTGTCGGCTTACGTCGAGCACCGTTGAAGGGAGATCGAGCTGCGCGCTGCCGCCATCGACGATCAACGCAAGTCCGGTAGGGAAATAGCTGCGGACCATCTCCGCTGTGCGCGCTGGCTCACTGCCCGACGGATTGGCGCTGGTCGCCGTCAACAGACCACCGCAGGCGCGCGCCAGCGCGCGCACGGCTTCAGTTGCTGGGACCCTGATGCCCACCGTGCCTGTTCCGGCGGTCAATTCTTCGGGCACATCTTGCCGCGCGCGCACTATGAGCGTCAACGGACCGGGCCAGAACCTCGCGCTGAAAAGATCGAATAAGGGGGTCCGTTCGACCATCAAACGCGAGGCCGCTTCCATGTCGCTGGCGATGACCAAGATCGGCTTCCCTTCGTCCCGACCCTTGAGCCGAAAGATGGCCCGTAAAGCGACAGGATTGAATGGGTCGGCGCCCAAACCGTAAAAAGTATCGGTGAGAAACGCGATGACGCCCCCTGCGGCGACAGCTTCTCTAGCTAGCGCGCGCGCCTTTTCGCCATCTTTAACGATCTTCGTCAAATGATCGCTCATGCTCCTTATCGCTTGGTCCATCGGCTTTTCGGCGCTAGTCCTCTCGCGCCGTCCACCCTTTCAGTGAGCCGCCGAACTTACAACTTCACCCCGTATCCTAGACCATCCCCAAGCGGTAACACCAGCGCGCGCATTTGGCCATCGGTTACAAAGCGCTGATTGAACCGCCGCAAAGCTTCCGTCTCCTCATCTTGCGCGCCCTGCGCGATCAATCCCCGCCAAAGGAGATTGTCCACGATGACGACGCCACCTGAGCGCAACAGCCTTAGCGTGTGGTCGAGATATGCTTCGTACTCGCGCTTGTTGGCGTCGATGAAGACCAAATCGAAACTTTCGGGTTCCATGCCGGGTAGTACTTCCAACGCTCGTCCGCGCGCAATCTGTATGCGACTTTCAACCCCAGCACGATGAAAGAAGTGCGTGGCGCGTTCGATCATCTCGTCCTTGGCCTCGATGGCGACGACGCTGCTTCCCTCGCCCATCGCCTGAGCCATGATGACGGTCGAGTAGCCGATCGCCATGCCGATTTCGAGCGCGCGACGCGCGCCGGCAGCACGCGCTGCAATCTCGATGAACAGCGCGACCTCACGATCGGCGATGGGGATTCGATGCTGTGCAGCCAGATCTTCCATCTCCTGCAAGAGAGGCGCGCTTGGCGGCAGGAGCGTCTCCAAGTACTCCGCTTGCTCGCGTTGCAGGATGGCGTCGATGCTCCCTTTCACGTGCATCCTCTGATGTCAACTGGATCGAAGAGCCTCTTAGCATCGAACTTATCGGTCACGAAGGCGGTTCGAAATTGTGGAGAATTTCCTTCGCGAGAGCCGGCGACGGATCAGCGCCGCAGGCGGATTCAGCGGGCTTTCAGCAAGCGTCATCCGTCTCTTCCGTTGGGACGTAACGGCGCGCGAGTCCCAATTCACGAAGCTTGTGTTGCAGCGATTGCCGGTGCATGCCGAGCAATTGGGCGGCGCGCGTAACGTTGCCTCCTGTGGATTCCAGACAGCGCGCGATGTATGCGCGTTCGAACTCGCGCCGATCGGCACGGAAGTTCATGGTGAAGGGCACGCGCAGCGATGGGCTATCGTTTTCGTCTTCCGCTCGCACGGAGCGTCGCTCAAGCGCCAGATCGCGCGCCGTGATCTCTCGCCCCTCGGCCATGATCACGGCGCGTTCGACGGCGTTGCGCAACTCGCGCACGTTGCCGCGCCAGTCATGCTCGACGAGCGAGCGCAGCGCGGCTGACGAAAATGGCCGGGAGGTGACGCCGTACCTTTGCGCCGCGTTCTGGGCGAAGGCTGCTGCAAGCAGCGGGATATCCTCGCGTCGTTCGCGCAGCGGCGGGATTTCGATCGTCACCACGCGCAGCCGAAAGAAGAGATCGGCGCGAAAGTTGCCAGCTTCAATCTCCCGTTCGAGATCGCGGTGCGTGGCGCTGACGATGCGCACATCGACCGGAATCGGTTCCGAACCGCCCAGCCTTTCGATCGCCCGCTCTTCAATGGCGCGCAGCAACTTCGCTTGCACGGCGACGCTCATGTCGCCGATCTCATCGAGAAAGAGCGTGCCGCCTGAAGCCTGCTCGAATTTGCCCTGTCGGCGCATGGTCGCGCCGGTGAAAGCCCCTTTCTCATGGCCGAAGAGTTCGGATTCGATCAATTCCGACGGGAGTGCGGCGCAGTTGACGGCGACGAACCGACCACGCCGGCGGCTCCGCTCGTGAATGGCGCGTGCGACCAACTCTTTGCCCGTGCCCGATTCGCCGCGAATAAGCACGGTCGCGTCCGTCTCCGCCACTTTGTCGATCATCGCACGCACCTTCTCCATCGCCGCCGACTGGCCCAGCAGCCTCGCCGTCGCCGCTTCGAGTTCGAGCGAACGGCGTAGGGCTTCGTTCTCGCGTCGCAAGCGAACGGTCTCGAGCGCGTTGCGCACAACGAGCCGAAGGTCGTCCACGTCAAAAGGCTTAGCGAGGTAGTCGTAGGCGCCCGATTTGATCGCCTCCACGGCCATGCGTTCGGATCCGTAGGCCGTGATGATGATGACCAACGGCCCTTCGCTCGCAACCTGCCATTCGTTCAGCAAAGCGAGGCCGTTCGCCCCCGGCAAGTTCACATCGAGCAAGATGACATCGGGGCGCGAGCTGCCCAACTCGCGCCGCGCCTCTTCAGCATCTCTGGCTTCGATCAAGTCAGCCCCAAGCGATGTGAGCGCGCGTCGCATCCCGTAACGTGCCGCCTCTTCATCGTCGACGATCAGAACGCGCAGTTTCGAGTCCATTTCCTGCTCTCCCAGCCAACGGTCTTTGCGTGCGGGGAACTGTTCCGCGCGCAGTATGCCAGTTTGCCACGAACGGGATGTGAAATCGAAGCGCAAATTCACGACGACGCGCGACGCAAGTTGATCACCCAAATCAGGCTCTCGCCGGTCGCCAAATCCAAGCTCCCGGCGATGATCGGTTCATCTTCGCGCACGAAGAAGCTGCTCGATATACCGACGTTTTCGACCTCGGAATGCATGTCGGGCGCGCGAAATGGCAATCTCAGCGACAGCTCCGCCGTCAAAACCGGGGATGAAGCGAAGTCTTTGAGTGACCCTCTGATGAGGTAATGGATCTTGCTTTCGGCAAGTCTCTGTAAGAAGTCGGCTGAGTAGCGCACGCCCGAAAGCTGGAAGGTAGTCCCGCTCGTCACTTTGCCGAGAAGCTTCAGGCCGATCCGATAACTGTTCAGCGGAAGTTCCGCACACAATCGTTTGAGCACGGGAGTTAGGCTCGACGGCAAGCGCGTCTCGGCGCCCGTCTTCGATCCGACGATCAAGTAGATCTCCATATCGAACTCCGCGCGGCTCGACGGCGTGCGTTCAACCCGCGTCTCTTGCGCGACGATGTTTGTCGCCAACACGAAGAAGAAGACCAAAGCGCAAATCATCTTTCGCTTCATCTCTCTCGATCCTCCTTCACCTCGATCGTTCAGCACACAACAGCGAAACGCTCGTATCCTAACCTCCGAATTTTACAGCTCCCCGAATCAGCCGGCAGCGCGCGATACGCTCGGATCCCGCCTTCCAAGTTTCGCGGCGACACAAGTGCCTTTGCACAGACGCTTGCTCGCTCGACCGGGAAAGCGCTCATCATCGCTTCCCGAAAGACCCAGCGACCGTGCTACCTATCCGCAGCGGGACGAGGCCTCAGCACGCTGGCCACAAGCAAGCCCCTTATCTCCGGATTTGACCTTGAAACTCAAGGTGATGGGGCGCGTCTCAGCACGCTGGCCACAAGCAAGCCCCTTATCTCCCTTCCTCCACCGGCGTCTAGCGGCAAAGCCTCAGCAAAGTGACCACAAGCAGTTGTGTTGCGACCACCGGAGGTTGTGGGTCCGCTGTTCCGCACCACTGCTGACTCGCCGCCGTTCACACCGTTCGTTAAGACGGCGCAAGTAGCGCCAAGGCTCCCGGTTAAATTCCGCGTCCGACCAACCGCTTGATCGGGGGAGAGCATGCAGATGAGGCCGCTTTCAACTCTGCGGGCCGCAACAGTAAACACGCCGGACGTGCTGCGCGCGATGCGAAATCTTTGGCTTGACCGACTCGTACATCTCGCACAACGCCGCCCTGCTCGCTCCCGCTTCGTGCGAGGCAAAAGCTTCAACCAGTTTCAACGGCGGCGCAAACAACCGTCCCGTCCTACCAAGCCCGGCATCTTGAACCGCTCAAAACCACTTGTGTTGAAGGGACGCAAAAGACCTTCGCAAACTCCGCCGCATTCGACGACCAAGGAAACACGGCGTCCACCTAGAGCAATGCCCAACGCTTCGATGCGCTTGTTGACTTGGGCTGCCTCTGAGTACGTCCTGATGATCCTTGATAGAGCAATGCCCAACGCTTCGACGCGCTTGTTGACAGCAGCGAATTATCATGCTGAAGCACGGCATCCGACCAAAGCAACGCACGACAACCAGCAAAAATTTACATACAATAGACTCGCTGAAACGCGACACCCGATGCTTTCGACCCAAGATCAAAAGCGGCTTGTTGCGAAGGTCCGCCGGGCCGTTTGGGAGGAGGGATTTTTGGAAGCGCCCGCGCTTTCAAAATATATTTTCCAAGGCGACGAAACCACGACCCCCGACTTTCATCCTCCGTCGCGAATCGGCTCGTTTTTGGTCCGGAGTTGAAACCACAAGGAGACCTCGAGTCAATGTTCAAGCTTAGACTTCTAGCCATCGCTCCCTTCCTCTCTTTGTTTTTGGCGCCCTTTGCCGTGACGCGCGCCGATCAAATCACCATCACGAATGGAAGCGCCAGCGTCGGGCGGATCATGGGCGGTCCGTTTCAGCTTCAAGGCGGCGGAGCGACGCTCACCGGCGCGGTCAATTACGGGCACGGTGCCACCGATTGGTACCGAGCTGGCGACACGGTTAACGTTTCGACCTACAACGTCGGGCTGGACGTGCGGTCCGGCACGGCGACGGTCAACGGGAACAGTTACAACCCGATCTACTACGACGGGTTCTTGCGCTTCACGGCAAGTTTAAACATCCCGCCCGTGTCGGCCCCGGAACGCTTCTCGGTTACTACGCCCTTCTCCTTTCAGGGCCTTTTGCGCGGTTGCACGACAAGCACTATTTCAGGCTGCCCTGGCGGTTACGTCTTCAGCTTCGATCTCATAGGAGCAGGGATTGCGACCGTCTATTTACGCACCTTTCTTTTGGACGGTCAGAGACAGTACCTCGTCGAGAACGTCGATTACAACTTCACGCCGGTGCCGGAGCCGACGACCCTTCTGCTGCTTGGGACGGGGCTAGCCGGATTCGCCCTACGACGACGTGCGATGAACCGCTAAGCGAGCAGTCCGCCACTGCAAGCGTCGACGGAAGCGATCTTCAGCTTGGCCCGACGCTAGGCAAAAGCAACTCAAAGCATGCGCCGCCGCCGTTCTCTTCCGCAACGAGCCGCGCGCTGCCGCCGACCTCCTCCATGCGTTTGCGGACGATGGCCAATCCCAGTCCCGTGCCGCGCTGGCGCGTCGTGAAGAAAGGCTCCCAAATCTTCTCGCGCAAATGCGCAGGGATGCCCGGACCATCGTCTGTGACGCGAAAGACGATCGCTTTCTCTTGCGCCACAAGATCTAGCCGGACGCGCCCGCTCGTCTGCAACGCTTGCATGGCGTTGGCGACGAGATTGAATAAAGCATCGCGCACGGCTTCTGCTTGCTGGGCGTTGAGCACGAAATCCGCTTCGATACGCTGTTCCAAGCTGATGCCGCGTTGCGCTGCTTCGGCTTGAAAGAGGGCGATCGTTTGCTGGACCAGTTCGCTGGCCCGCCTGTTCATCGTTTCCGCGACCGGTGAGCGTCGCGCGAAACTGAGCAGTTGATTGAGCGTCCGACTCAAGCGATCCGCCTCGCCGACGATCAACTCAAGGTCGCGCTCATACTCTTTGCGCAAGCTCTCATCTTCGCGCATCACTTGTGCGATCGCTTTGATCGCAGCGAGTGGGTTTTTGATCTCATGCGCGACTGTAGCCGCCATTCGCCCAAGTGCTGCCAGCCGTTCGCCGTGGGCTAGTTCGCGCTCCAAAGCGATGTTCTCCTCAATCAAGCGACAGTCTCGAATGACGAGCGCGATCTGTCCAGCCAAAACGTCCAGCGCGCCGCGCGCTTCAGGCGCGATCTCATGGGCCTTGACCAACATGAGACCGAGCAGTTCGTCACCCCAACGAAGCGCGCGTGCCGCACTCCACCCTCGTTCGGCAAGCGCATCATCGGCTTCAAGCCAGTCGCACGCGTGAGCGCGTTCCCACAGCTTCGCTTCCCATGCTCCTGTGTTCCCATCGCCAGAAGCGAACGGGACGATGAAGGCGACCTGTTCCACGCCAAGCGCGCCCTCGATCCTTCGCGCCGCCGCGGCGAGGAATTCCAGTAGACGCTCGCGCGACCATCGCTGCCGTTCGGCCTTGCCGAGCAGATCACGATAGACTTCAGTTTCGCGGGCGAAGAGTTCGTGCACCCAACCTCGTAACCAACGGTGCAACGGAACGGCAACGAGCGCAAGCGCCAAGATCAACAGCGCTTCCACTGCTCCCTCGCGCAGACCGTAGGCTTTTGTCAACCAATCGCCGAACGCCCGCACGCCATAAAGGTAGAAGAGCAAGATAAAAACGGCGAAGACGGCAACGAACAAGCTGCGTTCAATGATCAGCTCCAGGTAACGGTAACGGTAGATGTGATACGCAAGCAACGCCGTCGGCAAGAGCGAACCAAGGTTGGCCATCGTCTGCAAGTACGCGCCCCACGGCGATCGCGCACCGACGCCAACAGCGTAGACGGCGAGAATGAGCGCAGCGATGATGATGAAAGAGCTGGCGAGCGTGATCATCAGCCTTCGCTGGCTCGCCTCACGGCTTGCGCGCGCGATCAGCAGATCTGTTCCAGCCACGAGAAAGAGGACGTAAGCGGCCCAGAGGGCGAAAGGCAAGACCAAGTGCGCGAGCTTCTCGAACATCGGCGCATAGGGGCCGTTCCATATCGGCGGCACGGCGATCGTCAAGAACAGGAGCGGAATGTACGAAAGGCAGACTCTGATCCGCTCGAAGCGCGTAAAGGCTCTATGTCGCGCGTTCGCCCACAAGTGAAGGTGCACGTGAAGCAAGAGCGAATAGGCAAGCGTGATTGAGACGACGGCCACCGTGTCAGCCACGCGCGGCCAAGCGCTCCAACGCTCCACGCCGAGCGCGCGACGCAGAACGAGCGCGAAATTGCTCGCGTGCCACAGCCCAACGGCTACCGTCAGCAGGAGCAACACGCGCTCGAGTGCACCGCGCCGCTTGCTTAGCAAAAGCTTGCCGATCCACAGATGCAACGCGGCACCCGTGCTGTAGCCGACGAGTTGAACGATCTCCAGCGGGGTCATTCTTCTTGCCGTTGAGCGCTCTTCACCAATCCGCGCTCTCTTCGCTGACTTTCGACTTCAGCCGCCATCAAAGCAAGCATCAGATCGTCAGCGCATCTGAGGAATCGGAGAATTGGGCGACCACTGGCGCGTGGTCCGATGGATGCTCCCAACCGCGCGGCTCACGGTCGATCCATGCGGCAACGCATCTTGCGGCGACGGGCGGCGACGCCCAGATGTGATCGATGCGCAGTCCGGCGTTGCGCCGAAAGGCGCCGGCGCGATAATCCCACCACGTAAATTGCCCGCCATCTTGCACGTGCAAGCGGAAGGCATCGATCAGTCCCCACGCGCGTAGCCGTTCGAGCGCGCGCCGCTCTTCGTCACTGAACAGAAGGCGTCCGCGCCAGAGGTTAGGATCGTGGACGTCCCGTTCTTCCGGGGCGACGTTGAAATCGCCGCAGAGCAACAACTCATCGGAGGGCCGATGATGCTCATCGAGAAAAGTTCGCAAACGATGCAACCACTCCAACTTGAACCTGTACTTCGCCGACCCGACCGCTTGTCCGTTGGGCACGTAAACGTTGATCACACGGATGCCGTTTATCGTCGCCGCGATCAGACGCGCGCCACCGTTTAATCCTTCTTCAGGGAATCCGCGCCGCACCTCACCGCACAGGAAGCGCGATAGAATGGCGACGCCGTTGTAGGCTCGCTCGCCGAAAGTCTCCACGCCGTAACCGCGCTCCGCAAAAGGCTCGCGCGGGAAGCGTTCATCCACGCACTTGGTCTCTTGCAAGCAGAGCACGTCCGGCTGTGTGCTATCCATCCACCGCAGCACGTGCGACAAGCGCGCGGCGATGGAGTTGACGTTCCACGTAGCTACCCTCATAGCGTGCATATTAACTGGTCAATGCCCGCCATGTCATGAGAAGATTAAACGAAGGGGATGAAAGAACGCGGCGAGCTGACAGGCGACGAACGCACGGAGCTGACAGGCGACAAACGCGCGCGCATCCTCCTCGTCGAAGATGACAAGGGGCGTTGCGCGTGGTTTCGGTCTCGCTTCAGCGGGCGTCAGATGGATGTCACGTGCGACGTGCGCGAAGCGATCCGCTGGCTTGAGACGCGCGACTACGGCTTGATCTTTCTCGATCACGATCTTACGGCTCACAACTACGAGCAGATCGCGTTCAACTACAAAGAGGAAGAGGACATGACCGGATACAGAGTGGCCTGTTGGTTGGCTGAACACGCCGATCGCCAGCGTGAAGCGACGATCATCGTTCACTCGCTCAACTACGTCGGCGCGCAACGCATGATCCAGTTGCTGCAAGACGCTGGCTTCGACGCCGAATACATTCCCTTCACGATCCTCATCTCAGGTTTGAGGTATTGAGTTGAAACCGCCGATGATGAAGAATTTTCCACATGCGATCGAACGAGTAGCCGCGCTGGCGCTTCTACTTCTGTTGCCTCCAGCCGTGAGCATGGCTCAAACGGTCGCTGAGGAGCACGAGTCCGCGCGATCCGACAAGGTCACCGGCGGCAAGATCGAACGGGCCGCGCTCGTTCCGGGCGACCCAAACATCAAGCTCACCGTCAACGTTCCGGCTTTTCGCCTCACGCTGTGGCAGAGCGGCAAAGAAGTAGCGACCTATCCGATCGGCGTCGGGTTGAAAGAATACCCGATTGCCATCGGCGAACGACAGGCGATTGAGATCGTTTGGAACCCGAGTTGGATCCCGCCTGATAGCGACTGGGTTCGACAACGCGAGAACATCCGTCCGGGCGAGATCATACGCGCTTCCGACCCACGCAATCCGCTCGGCAAGATGAAGATACCGCTCGGCAACGGCTATCTGATTCACGAAGCTCGCGGCCCATCAGATCTTGGCAATCTCGTCTCGCACGGCTGCATTCGCATGTTGCGTCGCGACCTGTATGATCTGGCGGAAAAGATCATCGCGGCGCGCGCGCTCGACGTTTCACCGCAACAGATCGAACGCGCCAAGAAGAGCAACCGCACGCTGGTCATTCGGCTCGATGCCCCTTTGACCGTGGATATAAATTACGACACGCAAGTCGTAGAAGAGGGCGTGCTCTACCTTTACCCGGACGTGTACGAGCTGGGCACGTTGACGGTGGAGAAGGTGCGCGATGAATTGGCCAGCGCCGGCATAAACCAAACGGAGGTTTCGACCGCAACCATACGCCGCATGATCGCCCGCGTCACACGGCGCGCCGCTTTTGCCGCGAGCCTAGCCAGCCTTCGACGAGGACGCGCGCTCGTCGAAGGCAGAAGCGTGCTGCTTGTGTCGCCCTCTGTGCGCTGGGACGTTATGTTGCCATCGAACGCACGATGAAATCGAACGAAGCGAGATGGCGCCTTCGCTCTTATGCGCCCCATTCGCTGATTGCGGCGACGATCGAACTGAAAAGACCGTTCCCAACTCGGAAAAGATGAAGCTCACTGTTCTGTTTCGCGCTTTTCTGCTTCTCGCCGCGCTGGCGGCGCTTCTGCCCGTGCAAGCAAAAGATCGGCGCTTGCTCTATTTGCCGCTTGATGAACGGTTCACGACGCGCGACCTTTTTCTCGCCTACGCGCGCATTACGCCCTATCGCGTCGTCACGCCAGACCGTTCCATGCTCCCACGTCAGAAGATTCCGCCCGACATGGGAGCGATGCTCGCTTGGACCGAAAGGTGGGCCAAGGAAGCGGACGCTGCCATCATCTCCGCCGACATGCTGCTCTACGGCGGCTTGATCGCATCGCGCACGAGCACAGAGACCATCGAGCGAATCCGCCCGCGGCTACAACTGCTCGCCCGACTGAAACAGCTCAATCCCAGACTCATCGTCTACGTTTCGACGACCGTGATGCGTATGCCCTCTTACTCCTCCTCGGAAGAAGAGCCGGACTACTACGCCCTTTATGGACGCCAGATCTTTCTCTTCTCGCAACACCTTCACCGATACGAACTGCTCGGCGATCCCCGAGATCGGGAACTGGCCGAAAAGTATCGAAAGCAGATCCCGGATGAGGTGCTCGCCGACTACCTGCAACGGCGCCAACGCAACTTGAGCTTCAATCGCGAACTCATCGCACTTGTCGAACGCGGTGCGATCGACCGTTTGTCGATCACGCTCGATGACAACGCGGAATTCGGGTTGTTCAAAAAGGAGGCGACCGAATTGGCCCGCCTCGCCCACCCCCTCGGGTCTCGCGTCCTCATCTACCCAGGCGCAGACGAAGCACAGCTTGCGCTGCTGGCGAAACTGATTGCGCGCGACCAGTCGGCGCGCATACGCGTCGTCTATCGTTTCCCTCAAGCCAGCAAGTTGATTCCGGCCTTCGAAGGGCAACCGCTGGACGAATCGGTACGCCAGCAAGTAGCCGCTTCCGGCGGCACCATCGTCGAAGGCGAAGCCGATGCCATCCTGTTCATCAACAATTTTCCCGACAGACAGACTTTTGCCGGGGCGCAGCCGCAAGTTTCGACCGCCTCCGTGAAACCGTTGGAGGCGTGGCTGGCGAGCCGCAACGCCATGCCTTCATCGCGCGCGATTTTGATCCTCGCCGATAACAAGTACTACAACGGCGCCGACGTCGAATTGGTGACCGCTCTGCTGCAGAGCCGCTTTCCATCGGAGCGCATCGCCTATGCCGGGTGGAACACGAGCGGCAACACCTTGGGAAGCGCCATCGCGTTGGGGATCTTGCGCCTGCACATGCCGCCCACGCGCCTTCCCGAATACAAGCGGATTTTGTGGGCGCGACTGATGGAAGATTGGGTATACATGGTCGAGGGACGTGAACAGATCAAACGCGACATGGAAAGGCGGGGGCTTCGTTCTTTTGCTGGCACGCCGTTGGAGCGAGAGTACGAACAGCGCATGGAGCAGCTCTTCAATCAACACGCTCCCATCATCAACCGCTACCTTGAAACCGACTTCTTCGTCACGCGCGTCTTCTTTCCTTGGCATCGGCCATTCGAGATCGGTTTCGAAATCGGCGCGCGCTGATAATCAAGCCGCGACCGACGTGCTCTCTTAAAGACGCAGCAGCCGTTCGCGCAACGCACGCGATTGCCGGCGACTGACGGGCAACTCTTGGTCGTTGACGAGTTCGACTTGGTACGTCCCGCCCGGCATCGGCACGACGCGCCGAATCGCTTCGACGTTGACGAGCGCGCCGCGCGAGAGGCGAATGAAGTCGGCTGGATTGAGTTTGGCTTCCAAATCCTTGAGGCGGTAATTGATCAAGTAGGTCTTGTTGCGCAAAGTGGTGAGATGAAGCAACTCGCCTTCGGCCACAACCGATGCCACTTCTCTTACTGGCAAAAGGATGATCTCGTCCCGTTGCCGTACGGGAATCCGTTCGAGAAAAGCCGGACGCAGCGCTTCGTCGTAGGACTCTATGGCAGCGCGCAGTTTGCGCGCTTCGATCTCGGGCACCTCGGCGCGCTCCAACCGCTCCTGCGCACGATTCAACGTCCCGCGCAGCCGCGCACTTTGCACCGGTTTGACAAGGTAATCGATGGCGTTCAATTCGAAAGCTTTGACGGCGTAATCGTCGTAAGCGGTGACGAAAGCTACGAGCGGCAAAGCGTCGCGGCGCAACAATCGGACCACATCGAGGCCGCTCGCTTCAGGCATCTGTAGATCGAGCAGCGCCAGATCGGGCCTTTCGCTCTCGATCAACTTGATCGCCTCGATTCCCGTCTCCGCTTCGCCGACCACTTCGACATCCTCGAACCCACGCAGCAAAGCTGCCAGAAAAGATCGCGCCGGTCGTTCATCGTCGGCGATGACCACACGAAGCTTAGCGCTCATCCGACCTTCCTCTCTCTGGCGTTGAAGTTCGCAGTCCCCAATTGGCTCGCTAATGGCAAGCGAATCTCCACGATCGTCCCGCGTTCGATGACCGATTCTATTTTCAACCGCGCACGTTCGCCGTAGTAACACCGCAACCTCTCTTCGATATTGCGCAGGCCGACGCCATGCGCACGCCCACGCGCGATCTCGCCCAAGCTCGCGCCCAGCCCCGTGTCGCGCACGACCAGAAGCAAGTAGGCTTCGTCCCCATCGCCGACTGATTGCGCTGCGATTGAAACTTCGCCGCCGAAACGCGACGGCGCCCGGCTTGTCCGGTCCGATGTAGCGCGCGCCGTCGCCTGTATTCGGCGAGCGTCTCCGCGGCGCGGCGTTTGGCTCCATTACAAAAGCAAAGACCGATGTGACGATGAGCAATTTGTAGTCTCTGGCGCAGCGTTCAGAGACATTACGATCCAAAAGAGGATCTTTGCGGTTCGATGATCTCAGCGCCGAGCTTTCCGACCAGCCGTTTTCTGTTCTTCGCCGTTCGTGGCCGCGGCGTGACTGCTCGTTGAAAACGCGCAGTAAAACGACGCGGCCTTCGGGTATTTTCGCCGCTTGCTCGAAGACATAACAAATGCCGAGCATCTTCCGAACATTTCAAAACATCTCGGATGAACTCATGATTTTTCGTAAACTCGCCCTGTTCATCGCTGCGCTTTGGATCTTGCCGCACGCTGTTTTCGCTTCTTCCGCCACCTTGAGCGGGCGCGTCGTAGACCCAAACGGACGCGCCATTGCAGGCGCCGAAGTTGAACTGCGAAACCCGCAGACCGGCGCGTCGTTGGTCGCCAGGACAAACGACGAAGGGCTTTACATCATCCCGGAGATCCTGCCAGGCCAGTACGAATTCAAAGTGAGTCGAGCCGGATTCCAGTCGCTCGTCAAAAAGGACTTGACCGTCAACGTCGGAGCCAAGCTCGCCGAAAACGTCACGCTGCAGGTCGGGAGGTTGGAAGAAGAGGTCACGGTTGAGGCCGAGGCGCTTGCGCTCGAAAAAGACTCCGCCGCCGTGAGCACGGTGATCAACCGCGCGTTCGTCGAGAACTTACCGCTCAACGGGCGAAGCTTTCAAACATTAATCGAGCTTGCGCCGGGCGGCCGTTGCCTCAATCGCGCCGCGTTCGCCGAACCATCCGTCGGCACGCAAGGCAATCTGCGTCGCAATAGCTTGCGCGGCTTCCCCTTCTATCAGACCGATCTCTCGCTGCGGCGACAGATCCGATTCGGCGAACGGTTGCGCGTCCAACTGCGCGCCGACCTCTTCAACGCTTTCAATCATCCGAACTTCGCCGATCCAGTCACCACGTACAACTTTCCTGAATCGCAGTTCGGGCGTCCGACGCAGATGCTCAACCGTCAACTCGGCGGAGCAAGCGGCACTTTCAATCCGCTTTATCAAATCGGCGGACCGCGGTCGGTGCAACTCTCGGTGAAGTTCATCTACTGAGGTCTGCGCCGATTTCGGAAAGCTCGATCGAGCGAGTTCAAGCAGAGCGCAAGCCAGCTACGGAAGTGGGCGCAACAAGCACTGAACCGCCAAGGTTTGCTCAAACGGCTCGGTCGATGCGACCCACATGTCACGGAAAGGGGAAGATGCTCCTGATTTTCAAGGTTTTCGCAATCGCTTCCTGCTGTTTACGCGCAACGCAATCGCTCTCGAAATCCGGCGCTCTTCCTCATCCGAGAGAACGAGGAGTTCAGTTTCAGCGACCGCGCCGGGCGCGAAGTCATCCTAACGCAATTCAAGGTGACCTTGAGACAATCAATCGAGGCGTACCAGCGACGGGCGCGCCATGCCGTCAAGCGTCCTTCGCTCCCAACGACACCCGCAAACGCGGCAGCGAAAAGAATCGCGCCCTTCCCCGAGCGGGACGAGAAAAGAACTGATGTAAGCGCCGACGCTTGCGCCATCTAAACGCTTGAACGTAGCGCATGAACAACCTTGAGTCGCGTCCGACGATTTAGCGCCTCGTTCGTCTGCGGTCATGACGATGCCTCCTCAAACCTTGACTCTCGCCTTGCTTTGAAGCTAAAAGTTTTGATTTTAAGCTCAAAGTTTGGCGGATTTTCAAGCGCGCGGTGGCGTTTCCGGTTCGCGGGCAGTCGCCATCGCCACGCGAAATGGGTTATATTCTCCGACCTACGCGGAGCGGCGTTGACCGCGACCAATTGTTTCGCTGGAGGAGCTGAACTCTTTTGCGCGCTGCAGCCTTTTACGATCTAGAAGGAACGCTGGTCAGCACCAATCTGGTTCATACGCTCGGCTTCTATGCGCGCAACCAGCCGGGTCTGTGGCGGAGTTTTAAGAAGAGCGCGGCCACGCTCTTGAGCGTCCCGCTCTTTGCGGTGACCGATCAGTACAGCCGACAGGTCTTCAACACGCTCTTTTTCAAGCGTTACCGCGGCGAGACGGAAGATCGGCTGCGTTTTTTCGCCGACGAGCTATTCGAAAAGGTGCTTAAACCGGCCGTCTATCCGGGAGCGTTCGAGTTGATCGCTAAGTCGCGCCAGCTCGGTCTCAGGCAAGTGGTCGTCACCGGCGCGCTCGATATTTCGGTGGCGCCGCTCATGGACTATCTGGGCATTGATGATTACGTCGCCAACCGCCTGGAATTCGTCGACGGCGTGGCAACTGGACGTCTGCTCCCGCCTGTGCTCGCCGCCGCGACCAAAGCTTCGTGGATTCGCGAATACGCCGAGCGCGAAAGGATCAATCTGAACGATTCTTACGCCTACAGCGATTCGATCAGCGATCTGCCGATGCTGTCGGTAGTGGGCCACCCGGCAGCGGTCAATCCGGATTTCCGTTTGCGCCAAACGGCGCTTCACCATCACTGGCCCATCCTTGATCTCAGATAAACAATTTTTCAAACCGATGCGAAGCTGAATTTCGCTTTCGGTTTTTCTCTAAAAATAGATTAAAATTTGTCGCCTTCGTTTCGATTCGACACATGGCACTGGCACTCAGACGCAAACTGCACGAATCGGTCGTCTACATCGACCGCGATAGCGCACCGCGCATCATCCCGTCGGGCGAAGACTTCTTGCTTGAAGACTTGCCTGTCGGCACGCGCGTCATCTACCCGAAACCGCCGATCAAAGGGCTTCCGAACCGCGAGGCGGCCATCCGCTACGCGATCAATCATCCGCTCGATTGCGATCCGCTCTACGCGCAGCTCGAACCCGGCATGCGCGTCACCATCGCCGTCGACGACATCTCGCTGCCGCTGCCGCCGATGGCGACGCCGGACGTGCGTCAAACGGTGCTCGAAATCCTCCTCGATATGCTCGCCGGACATGGCATCACAGACGTTCACATCGTCATCGCCAACTCGCTGCATCGCAAGATGACGCCCGCCGAGATGAAGCGCATGGTCGGCGCGAAGATCTTCGCTGAGTTCTACCCGGATCGCTACTACAATCACGATGCCGAAGACCCGGACGGGCTGGTCCTCATCGGCGAGACGCCGCACAAGGAACCCTTGCGGATCAACCGGCGCGCCGCCGAGAGCGATTTGCTGATCTACGTCAACATCAATCTGGTGCCGATGGACGGCGGTCATAAATCGGTCGCCGTCGGACTGTGCGACTACGAATCGCTCCGCGCGCATCACGAGCCGCAAACTATACGCGACTCGGACAGCTATTTCGATCCGCAACGCTCGGCGCTCAACCACAAGGTGACGCGCCTCGGCAAACTGGTCGATCGCACGCTCAACGTCTTTCATATCGAGACGGCGTTGAACAACCGCATGTACACGGGGCAGATGGACTTCCTGCTGAAGAACGAGGATGATTTCAGCTCGTTCGACCGCATGAAGTTCGAGGCCGTCCGTTTCGCCATGAGCAAGATGCCGCGCGCCGCCAAGAGAAAACTCCTTCACTCGATCCCGGCCCAGTACGAACTGATCGCCTGCTACGCGGGACGCACCGAACCCGTTCACGAGAAGATCCTTCAGAAGAACTTCGAGCAATATTCGATCCCGATCAACGGGCAGTGTGACATTTTGATCATGGGCATCCCGAACATTTCGCCCTATAACGTTAATTCGATTTTAAATCCGCTGCTCGTCCAGGTGATGGGACTCGGCTATTTTCACAACATGTATCGCGGCAAACCGCTCTTGAAAAAGGGCGGCGTCTTGATCCTTCATCATCCGTGTTACGACGAGTTCGATCACGAATTCCATCCGAGCTACATCGAGTTCTTCAACCGCTTGCTCCCCGAAACGCGCGACGCCTTCGTCTTGCGTGAGAAGTATGAGCGGGAGTTCGCGGAGAATCCAAGCTATATTCAGATGTATCGCCGCGGCCACGCGTATCACGGCGCGCATCCATTCTTCATGTGGTACTGGGGCGAGAACGGACGCCAACACGTCGGGCGCGTGATCGTCGCCGGGGCCGAGAACGCGCACGTTCCCGCAATGCTCGGCTGGGAACGCGCCGACAACTTGCAAGAAGCGATCGCGATGGCCAGAAGCTACATGGGACGTTCAGCGGAGATCACCATGCTCCATCAACCGGTGATCGCCGTCTGCGAGGTGGAGTGAAGAAGCGCTCCTTATTCGAACGTTGCAGAGAAGCCATGAAACTATCTCCAACAGAGATCTATAACGGACGGCGCATCTTCTTCATCGGCGGAACGGGCTTTTTGGGCAAAGTGACGCTGAGCATGTTGCTCCATCGCTTCCCAAACGTCGGGCGCGTCTACGTCACGGTGCGCGCCCGTTCGCAAGCCGAATCCGAGGCCCGTTTCTGGAATCACATCCTGCCGTCGCCCCCCTTCGATCCGCTGCGCGAGCGACTGGGCGGTGCGCTTGAAGGCTTCATCAACGACAAGGTGCGTATCGTCGGCGGCGACATCGGCGAACCCAACCTCGGCTTCACGGAAGAAGAGGCGCAACGGATCGCCGACGACGTCGACATCATCATCAACAGTGCGGGCAACGTCACCTTCAATCCGACTTTGGAAAGCGCCCTTCGGACCAACGTCGTCGGCACGCAGAACGTCATCTCGTTCGCCAAAAGGATGCGCCGCCCAGCGCTCGTGCACGTTTCGACCTGTTTCGTCGCGGGCAACCGCTCCGGTCCAGTTTGGGAAAGCGATCCCGTGGTCGGGTATTTTCCGCGCCGCGAAGAGATGCCCGATGTCGAATTCTCGCCCGAACAGGAGATACGCGATTGCGAGCGTTTGGCCGAGCGCGTCCGCGAAGAGGCCAAAGACGCGATGATGCAAGCGCGTTTTCGCGAGTTGGCGCGCGAGCGTTTGATCGAAGAAGGGCGCGATCCGGACGACCCGGAAGCTTTGGGTCTAGCCATCGCACGCGAACGCAAAGTGTGGATCCGAAACCGCTTGACCGAACTCGGCATCGAGCGCGCGCGCTTCTGGGGCTGGCCCAACATCTACACCTACACGAAGAGCTTGGGCGAACAGCTGGTCGCCGCCGAAACCGGCATCGTGCGCACGATCGTTCGACCGAGCATCGTCGAATCCTCCGTCGAATATCCGTTCCCCGGTTGGAACGAAGGATTCACGACCACAGCGCCGCTCATCTTCATTTCGCTCAAAGGGCAGACGCAAATCCCGGTCAAAGAGGATCTCGTGCTCGACATCACGCCCGTCGATTTCGTCGCCAGCGTGATGCTCGCAGCCGCGGCGGAAGCCTGCGTAACCGAACCGCGCCTCGTCTATCAGGCAGCGACCGGTGACAGCAACCCGAACGAGCTTCGACGCATCGTCGGCCTTCTCGGCCTCTACAAACGCAAACACTTCAAAGAGAAAGAGACCGGCTTCAAGCTCATCAACGAACTCGCTGGCCGCATGGAAGCTGCGCCCGTCAGTCCCGCGCGTTTCGATCGCACCTCGACGCCGATGATCAACGAAGCGGCCAAGCGCGTCTCGTCGTTCCTCGATTGGGCGCGACCGCGCTGGGGCGGCGGACGCTTGACCGACATCATCGACCGGGCCAAAGAGCGCGTGGACCACATCGAGCGCGTGACGCGCGAAACGCGCGAAGCCTTCGAACTCTTCCGCCCATTCATGGTCGAAAACGCCTACATCTTCCGCGCCGACAACGTTCGCTCGCTCTTCGCGCGCATACGCAAAGACGAACAGAAGATCCTGCCTTGGTATCCAGAGAAGCTCGATTGGTACGACTACTGGCTGAACGTACACTTCCCGGGTCTGAAGAAGTGGGTCTTCCCGAAACTCGAAGAGGACATGCGCGCGCAACCCAAGCGCGTCTATACGTATCGCGACCTCATCGAGCTTTTCGAGACGACGACCAAACGGCACGCGACGCGCGTGGCGATGCGCATCGAACGTGATGGCCGCGAGGAGCAGTACACTTACGCCGATCTACACGAACTGGCGACGCGCGCAGCCGGCTTTCTGGCCGCGCAAGGCGTGCGTCCGGGCGATCGCGTGCTGCTCGTCAGTCAGAACATGCCCGAATGGGGCATGAGCTACTTCGGCGTTTTGAAGGCGGGCGCGACGTGCGTCCCCGTCGATCCGCAAAGCTCAACTGACGAGATCGTCAACTTCGCCCGCGCCGCTGAAGCCGTCGGCATCATCGTCAGCCAGAAGGTCGAAGAAGAGCATGCGGACTTGCGCGAACGCCTGCGCCAAGCCGAACTCAAAGCGATCAGGGTTTGGAACTTCGACGAAGTCTTCGCGCTGCCTGACGAACGGACGGAGGCCGAAAGAACGTCACTTCTTCCGGCGCGCGTTCCGGCCAACACAATCGCTTCGCTCATCTTCACCTCAGGAACGACCGGACGCCCAAAGGGAGTAATGCTCTCGCACCGAAACTTCGCGCACATGGTCTCGATGCTCACCTCCATCATCGACATGTCAACGCGCGACGGCGTCCTTTCGGTCTTGCCGCTCCATCACACGTTCGAGTTCTCGGCGGGTTTTCTCGCTCCGCTCAGCCGCGGCGCGCAGATCACGTATCTGCCGGAGATGACGGGCGAAGCGCTCGCGCGCGCGATCAAGAACGGGCACGTCACAGGTATGGTCGGCGTGCCGGCCCTGTGGGAGATGCTCCACCGCCGCATCAAGAACCGCCTGCGCGAGGGCGGCGACTGGGCTGAGCGCGCCTCAGAACTTCTGATGAGGTTTAACGGCTGGTTGCGCAACCGCGCGCCCATCAACCTCGGTCACCTCATCTTTTACCCGATTCACGAAGGGATGGGCGGACGCATACGCTACTTGATCAGCGGCGGCGCGGCATTGAACGAGCGCGTCGCGCGCGATCTGCACGGGTTGGGCTTTACGATCCTTGAAGGCTATGGCCTGACCGAAGCAGCCCCCGTTTTGACGGTGGTGCGCCCGCAGAACCGTTTGCTGGCAGGCAGCGTCGGGCGCCCGCTTCCTGGAGTCGAAGTGCGAATCGCGGATCCGGATGCAAGCGGGGTCGGCGAGATCATCGCGCGCGGTCCGAATATCATGGTCGGTTACTTCGGCGACGAGGAAACGACGCGCCGCACCATCGTCGAGCGTTGGCTTCACACGGGCGATCTCGGGCGCATGGACGCTGATGGAAATCTCTACATCGTCGGGCGCTCTAAAGATGTCATCGTCGATACCAACGGCAAGAACGTCTATCCGGATGAGATCGAAGAGATCTACGGCAACTCGCCGTACATCAAAGAACTGAGCGTCGTCGGTCTTCCCGACGGTCACGCCGAAAAGGTCGCCTGCATCGTCGTCCCGAACTACGAGTACGACATCTCGCTCTCGCGCGAAGAGGTGCGCCAGCGCATAGACGACCACTTCCGCGAAACGTCAGCCGCACTCCCCTTCTTCAAGCGAGTCAAGGTGCTTCATTTCTGGGATGGGGAACTGCCGCGCACGGCAACGCGCAAGGTCAAACGGCGCGAAGTGGTCCAGTTGCTCCAAACGCTCGAAGAGGACACGCGCGCCTTGGCGAGCGCACGCAACGGACGCGAATCGGAGGCGGATTGGTTGATCGAGATCGTCGCGCAAGTATCCAACAGGCCGCGCGCTCTTATCACACTCGACACGCGCTTGAGCGAACTCGGCTTCGATAGCTTGATGTACGTCGAGCTCGCCTCGGCCATCGAACAGGCGGGCGCGCACCTCCGCTCGCCCGACACTTTGACTGAAGTGCGCGATCTTCGCGAGCTTTTAGGCCGCATCACGCCCCCCGATCAAACGCCACGTCACGGTCGGCGCGACGAAGACGAGCGCGCGCGCGACGCAGAGGACGAGATTCATGTTCCAGCCATCGTCCGCGCTATCGGCAACAAGGGGCTCGATCTCGTGCAACGCGCCTTCTACGAAGTCGTGCTGAACACGCGCTACGAAGGGCGCGCCAACATCCCGGTTCATACCAACTTCCTCGTCGCGGCAAATCACACCTCCCATTTAGATATGGGATTGGTGAAAATGGCCCTCGGCGATGCGGGCCGCGATCTGGTAGCGCTCGCTGCCGCCGATTACTTCTTCGATAACAAGTACAAGCGCGCCTACATGGAGAACTTCACCAACCTCGTGCCGATGGAACGAACCGGGAATCTGCGCAAATCTCTGCGTTACGCGCGCGCCTACCTCGAGCAAGGCTACAACGCGCTCATCTTCCCCGAAGGGACGCGCTCGCTGACGGGCCAGATGAACGAATTCAAGCCCATCGTCGGATATCTTGCGCTGAGCTGCCGCGTCGGCATCCTGCCCGTCTACATCTGGGGCACATACGAAGCTTTTCCAAAGGGCGCGACCGTGCTGCGCAGCCGCGATGTCGGCGCGCGCATCGGTCGTTTCTTGCCGATCGAAGAGCTGGAAGAGCTAACGCAAGGGATGCCGCGCGCTGAGGCTTATCGGCTGATCGCTGCCCTCGTTCGGCATGAAATCGAGAACTTGCGCGATGGGACGCGCCACGCTTTCGATCCGATGGCGCTGCGCCGAAAGTGGCGCGCTGAACGTCGTGCGATGCGCATGGCTGAAAAAGCTACGGAGGAAGCGATCAGACATTTTGCGACGAGCAGCGATTGATCGCGAACGCTAACACGGTCGCGTAGAAAGCTAAGCGCCTTTGCGCGCGATGGGCGAACGATGCCCATCAACACGCCGGACGTGATTGACGCTCGACCGAGATCCGTTCTCGTCCAAGCGGCGAAACAAACGATTTCAGATGCCTTCACGAACATGACAAACAAGCGCGAGGTCAAAACAAAGAAGGAGACCGAAGTCGGTAGAGCGAAGCGAACCGATGGGTCGAAAACGGCGCCGAAGCGAAATGCACGGCGGCGCGCTTCCGTGACTTTAATCACGGGAGGAACGGGCTTCCTCGGCGCACATCTGGTCCGGTTATTGGTTGAAGCGGGCGAACGCCGCTTGCGCGTCCTGTCAACCACGGCCCCCGCTTGGCTGACCGATCTTGGCGTGGAGACTGTCTGTGGCTCGATCACGGATCCCGCAACGGTCGCGCAGGCGGTCAAAGGCGTTGGCGCTATCTACCACCTTGCCGGGACGGTCTCGCGCGATCCCGAAGACGCCCATCGCCTCTACCGAACGCACGTCGAAGGGACGCGCCTTTTGTGCGATGCGGCGTGCGAAGCGGGTGCGCACACGGTCGTGCTCGCGTCAACGAGCGGCACCATCGCAGTGACGGAGGACGGCACCGAGATCCCGGATGAAACCTATCCGCCGCCGCTCGATATCATCTCCCGTTGGCCTTATTACGCGAGCAAGTACTACCAAGAGCGTGTCGCGCTTGAGCGGTTTGGCGGTGACGGACGACGTCTAGTGATCCTCAATCCGAGCCTCCTTCTCGGCCCGGGCGACGAAAGGCTGAGTTCCACCAAGTTCGTCCTCGATTTTCTCGCTGGGCGTATCATGACTGTGCCGTCAGGGGGCCTGAGCTTTGTCGATGCGCGCGACGCGGCCCGAACGTTCATCCAAGCTCTGGAGCGCGGCAAACACGGCGACCGTTACCTGCTCGGCGCTGCGAACTGGACATTTCGCGATCTTTTCGGGAGATTGGAGCGTCTAACCAAAAAGGCCGCTCCGCGTTTTTCGCTCCCTTCCAAGATAACGCTCGCTGGCGCCCACGCTCTGCACGCGCTTTATCGCCACTGGAAGCTCGCGCCGCCTGTGGAACCAGCGGCTCTCGAGATGGCTGAGTATTTCTGGTACGTCGACGCGACGAAAGCCGAACGAGAACTCGGCTTTGCGCCGCGCGACCCAGCAGAAACGCTCAACGATACGGTCGCGTACGTGCGCGAGCGCTTTCTCGGCGAAGCGGCGCTGCGTTGATCAAGCAGCGGAAAATCCAGAACGAGCATCAATAGTAGTTCAAGCGAGTTACGCGAGAGCGAACGAAACGGTTCGAGCTAAAAGCACTGCGCTACGCTCAGGCGTGGCTAGAGGAGGCAAAAGATGAACGTTGTCAACGGATTGAAGACCGCGCTACTGCTCGGCGCCTTGACGGCATTGCTCGTTCTGCTCGGCGGTGCCATCGGTGGACAATCGGGCATGATCTTCGGCTTCGTGCTCGCCATCGCGATGAACTTCGGCAGTTACTGGTTCTCGGATCGGATCGCCCTGCGCATGGCCGGAGCACATGAAGTCTCCGAACAAGAAGCGCCAGAACTACATCAAATGGTCGCCACGCTGGCCCGCGAAGCCGGCCTGCCCAAACCGCGCGTCGCCATCATCGAGGCCGATGCGCCCAACGCTTTCGCCACAGGACGCAACCCGCAACATGCCGTCGTCGCCGTCACGACCGGCATCATGCGCATCTTGAACCAACGCGAACTGGCGGCTGTGATCGCCCACGAACTGGGCCACATACGCAACCGCGACATCTTGATCAGCGCCGTCGCCGCCACTCTCGCCGGAGCCATCACGCTCATCGCGCAGATGGGTCAATGGGCGATGATCTTCGGCGGCTATGGGAGAAACGACGAGCGCGACAACGGAATCGCTGGCGCGCTCGGCGCGTTGCTGATGCTGATCCTTGCGCCCATCGCGGCAACGCTCATTCAACTGGCGATCTCGCGCTCGCGCGAATTCGGAGCGGATCGCACGGGCGCGGAGATCGTGCGCGATCCGGAAGCGCTCGCTTCAGCGCTCGAAAAGCTCGAAGCCTATTCCCGACGCATCCCGTTGCCGGTTAACCCGGCGGCATCGCACATGTTCATCGTTCGCCCGTTCACCGGCGCGACGCTGCAGAAGCTCTTCAGCACGCATCCGCCGACCGAAGAACGCATCGCGCGCTTGCGCGCCATGGTTCGGGGCGGGCTTACAGCTTTCGGACGCGCTTGAGCTATTTTGCGCGTCATCGCCCGAAAGACTCAAAGCGAACGGCTCTCTCGTCGGGCGATCTAGAGAGGATCTTCCTCGTGAATCGCTTATGGCCGGCGGCGCTGCCGGCCATTTGATTTTGCGCCGCCAGATCGAGACTATGCGCACATCGGTCGCGAAAGTGCTACGCACTCATCAACACGGCTCGCTTCGATGATGCGCTATTAGCGAAAGGCGCGATCGGCACCCCGACTGTCCGCTCTGACCGATTGTCCGTTCGCTGCTGCTCTGGTCAGTGAGCGATCTCCCGTGCTCTGTTAGCACCGAAAGGGGCGTGCTCGCGCAGACCACTTTACAATCGAACGATGAACTTCTCACCGCGAAATTCGCCGGGCGTCGCCTTCGGCGGCGGGTCCGCCGCGCGCACTAGATCGGCGCGGACCACGGCGGCGTTCTCGATCTCGCATCCAGCGCGCACGCGCACTCCGGCGCCGAGCACCGCGCGGCGCACGCGCGCTCCCTTCTCGATATAGGCTCCTTCCCACAAAACGGCTTCGTTCACGTCAGCGCCGTCTTCTACGATCGCTTGCGAGCAGAGTTCAACTCTTTTTCCCGCACGCGCCATTAAGTGGAGGTTGGTTTCGAGATAGCGCTTGATGGTTGAAAGCTCGTGCCACATACCGTCCGAAACGTGTGCAACAACCTTCTCGCCAGCGGCGATCGCTTTCGGGTAAACATCGGTCGTCGAATGAGAAAAGACCTTGGGTGGAATGTAATCGAACACGCGCGGCTCGAGTATTTGTATCCCGGTGAACATCAGCGGCGCGGCGGCCCCTTCATCTTGAACCGGATCGGGAAACCCATTGAAGCTTTTGATCAGCCCCCGTTCAGTTTCAACTACGCTGTAACGCTCGCGTTCGCTGTTGACGCGCAGGACCAGCGTTGCCAGCGCATTCTGCTCGCGGTGCGCGCGCAGGGCTGCCGCAAGATCAATGTCGGTGACGATCTTGCCGTTGATGACGACGAACGTTTCGGCGAAAAAGTCTTCGCCCAACACCCGGCGCGCGTTATCCAGCGCGCCGCTCGTGCCCAGAATCTCCGGCTCTTCAACGTAGCAGGCGCGCACGCCGTAGCGACTTCCATCGCCCAACGCCGCGCGCACCGACTCCGGTTGGTGGTGAAGATTGACGACCACCTCTCGACAGCCGTGACGGGATAGGTACTCGGCGACGTAGCCGATCAGTGGCCGCCCCATGATCGGCACGGCCGGTTTGGCACGGTCCACCGTCAACGGCCACAACCGCGTGCCATATCCGGCGGCGAGGATCATCGCACGCATACAGTTTCCCTCCAGCGTCAAAGCAGAATGAAGAACTCTTTCCAGATCGGCGTCGAAAGATTTTGCTTGAACCTCTGGTCCTGTCGGGCGGCGACGTCGGTCCAGGCGCATTCGGCTCGCCTTTCAAAAGGAAGGACATGATAACATGCCTGCGCATGGACGAGCACTTGAACGGTTGCGCACGCGATCTACGCAACGCGCTGTGGTCGGCGTAGGCAAGAACGAGGGGCTGCCATTCGCATTGTGGCGCGAAGAATGCTATCCTTTCGCCTTTTGCTGGAAAGATGAAGGAATTAGCGACGGACGTTCTCATCGTCGGCGGAGGCGTTGGCGGGTGCGCGGCAGCACTGGCGGTTTGTCGCGCCGGTCATCGTGCGGTTCTCACGGAGGAGACCGACTGGATTGGCGGGCAGCTAACGAGCCAAGCTGTGCCGCCTGATGAACACGGTTGGATAGAAGAGTTCGGTTGCACGGCGAGTTACCGTCGTTTCCGCCATTTGGTCCGCGAACATTACCGCAGGTTCTACCCGCTCACCGAACAGGCGATGGCAAACCCGCACCTCAATCCCGGCAACGGTTGGGTTTCGCCTCTCTGTCACGAACCAAAGGCGGCGCTTCTCGTTTTGGAAGCGATGCTCGCGCCGCACACAAGCAGCGGACGGCTCATCATCTTGCGGCAACATGTTCCTGTTGCAGCAGAGATCAATGGAGACCGCGTGCGCGCCGTGGTGCTTGAAGACCGGCGCACGGGAGATCGTCGGGCGATTTCGGCCCGTTACTTTCTCGACGCCACCGAACTCGGCGACCTTTTGCCGCTTACGGGAACCGAGTTCGTCACCGGTGCGGAAAGCCGCGATCAGACGGGCGAGCCGAACGCCAAACCGAAGCCGGAGCCGTACAACGTGCAGGCCTTCTCGGTCTGCTTCGCTCTGAGCTACCATCCGGGCGAAGATCACACCATCGAAAAGCCTGCCGAATATGATTCGTGGCGCGATTACGTGCCTCGACTCACGCCGGCGTGGCCGGGCAGACTCTTTTCTTGGACCATCTCCAATCCGCGCACCTTGCAACCGCACACTTATCGCTTCGACCCAGCGAGCGAGACCGGTCGCGCCTTCTCCGGTTTATGGACTTACCGGCGAATCCTGGACCGCAGGAACTTCATTCAAGGCTTAATGCCGAGCGACATCTCGTTGATGAACGTTCCCATGCTCGATTACTTGGAGGGCGATATCACGGACGCGGCCACGCGCGCTCAACATCTTGCGCGCGCGCGCCAGCAAAGCCTCTCCTTCCTCTACTGGTTGCAAACAGAGGCGCCGCGCCCTGATGGCAGCTCCGGGTTTCCAGAGCTGAAGCTGCGCGCCGACGTGGTCGGCGATACCGAAGATGGTTTGGCGAAAGCGCCATACATCCGCGAATCGCGCCGCATACGCGCCGAATTCACTGTCTGCGAGCAGCACGTGTCGGCGGCGCTGCGCCCGCATGATGAGCGCGCCGAGCGATTCGAGGATTCGGTCGGTATCGGTTACTACCGCATCGATCTTCATCCGACCTGCGGCGGCGACAACTACTTGGACGTTGCGAGCCTGCCGTTTCAAATCCCGCTCGGCGCCCTGCTTCCCGTGCGCATGGACAACTTGCTCCCAGCCTGCAAAAATATCGGCACGACTCATATCACCAACGGCTGCTACCGTCTGCACCCGGTAGAATGGAACGTAGGCGAAGCGGCGGGCTATCTCGCAGCTTTCTGTCTGGACCAGAAAGAGAGGCCGCGCGCGGTGCGCGCCCGCAAAATGGGCGACTTTCAACGAATGTTGATGACGGCGGGGATCGAATTAGCTTGGCCAGCGGAGTTGGATCTGCGCGAAGGCGACCCACACCGCCATGCAAGCCCTTGAAGAAAAAGATGCTTGGGAAGAATTTGAAACGCAGATGCACCGCTGGTCGCACCCGCCATACGGCTTGAAAA